>NZ_CP014264.1:0-67500 GCF_001553685.1 Streptococcus sp. oral taxon 431
ACGTTCAAAGACATCCACCCATTCCGGATGATCTTTAGCACGCTCCGCTACCTCATCTAGCCACTCTCTGACAATTTCTTTTGAATAAACCATAAACTATTTTGCCTCTTTCAAACAAATTTTCATTTTCAGTATATAGCTTTTAGTCCAGAAAATATATACACAAATGTTAGTCATTATTCTACAAAATTGTTATATTTTGAAGTCATTTTCTAAAAGTATCCTTTTTCTGATATAATGTAGAAAACTACTGAAGGAAACCACTATGAAACCGATACTTGAAACCATTGATACGCGTTTTGGAACAGCCAGTAAACATGCATTTTCACGAGGAAACACCCTACCCTACACAGGTGTTCCTTTTGGCATGAATTACTTTGTCCCCCAAACCAGTGATCAAGAAGGATCATGGTTTTTTGATCCTCACCTTCCTATCTTTCAGGGTATTCGACTAACCCATCAGCCTAGTCCTTGGATTGGCGATTATTCTTGGTTGCTACTGACACCTGTTACAGGAGAAATCAGAGGTGACTCTCTCTTCCATCGTCAGTCTTCTTATAATCTTGAACGTGCTATTTTCAATCCTCATTTTCTAAAGATTTTTTCTGAGCGTTATCAGATTGAAACGCAGCTAAGTCCTACTTGCCATGGAGCTTCTATTCAACTAAGACAAACACAAGGAAAAGCCCTCTCCCTCTATCTTCACGCAGCAGATGAACTGACAGTTGAACAAGTCGATAAGCGAACTCTGGCCCTGAGACAAGAAGGTGAAACCGAAACTAATAAAAGTCCTCTCGTCATGTACACTGCCTTCACATTCTCTACGGATATTCTATCTATCAATCAAGAGGGGCAAGACTGGCGTATTGATTTGGCTGGAGCGGAAGCTCAGATTCAATTGGCCACTTCATTTATTTCCAAAGAACAAGCTTTCTTTAATCTTCCTAAACAGGATTTTACAGAAACAAGAGCAGACGCCAAAAAAAGTTGGGAAGATCTTCTAGGCCGATTTGATGTCGTGGAAACCGGCTCTGTAGACCGAACATTTTTTGATCATTGTCTATACAGACTCTTTCTCTTCCCGCAAACCTTTTATGAGGTGAGTGAACAGGGAGAAGAGATTCATATAGACCTCGCTTCAGGAACAGTTAAACCAGGTCTTCTCTTTACCAACAATGGTTTTTGGGATACCTTCCGCACTTCTTTCCCACTCTTTGCCTTGATTATTCCGGAATACTATCGCCAGTTTCTCGAAGGCTTCCTCAATAGCTATCGAGACACTGGGTATCTCCCTAAGTGGCTGGCTCCTGATGAAAGAGGCATGATGCCTGGCACCTTGATCGATGGTCTTATTGCAGATAGTGCTTGTAAAGATATGGCGCCTGATCTTGAAGAAGAATTTCTCAAAGCCATGATTGAAACTGCGACCAAGGCTGACCCAAAAGCTATCAACGGTCGTCACGGACTTGCTCAATACCATGAGCTAGGCTATCTATCTACAGACTTCCATGAAAGTGTCAGTCATACACTGGACTATGCCTACAGTGATTTTTGCATCTCTACTTGTGCAGCAAAATTAGGTCAAAAAGAGCTGGCACAAACCTATGCCCACTATTCTAAAAACTATCAGAATCTATTTGATCCTGAGACAGGATATATGAGGGCGCGTGATGTAGATGGCAACTTCCGCCCTGACTTTTCTCCTTATAGTTGGGGCCGTGACTACGCTGAATGCTCAGCCATTCAAGCAAGCCTAGGCGTCTTACATGACATTTCTGGACTTAGTCAACTAGTGGGTGGAAAAGAAGCCTTTAGCAACTATCTCTTAAAAACTTGTCAAAGTCTCCCACTCTTTGAAACGACGGGTTATGGATATGAAATTCACGAGATGAGCGAAATGGCAACAGCACCATTTGGTCAACTAGCCATTTCAAACCAACCAAGTTTCCACATCCCTTATCTGTTCCGCTACAGTAATTATCCCCAATATACCAGTCTCTTAATCAAGACTCTCCGTCAAAAAGCCTTTCGAGCTGGCTGGGATGCTTATCCAGGAGATGAGGATAACGGTAGTTTATCGGCTTGGTATGTCTGGTCCACTCTTGGGCTTTACCCAACCTGCCCAGGAAAAGCAAGCTATGATCTTGGGATTCCGCTCTTTGATCACCTTCGTGTCTATCTTGCAGAAAAAAACCAGTGGTTGGATATTCGTACGCAACAAAATCATGAACACTTCCACTTTGTCCAAGACTGTCATCTTGACGGAAAAGAAGTTCAGAGTATTGGTCACCAGGATTTGCTAAACGCCCAAAATCTCGACTTTACACTCAGCTGGTTACCAAATCACTAATAGTTCAAATCCCTTTGTCATGTACAAGGGGATTTTCTGATTTATACCAAATCCTCCACAAAGTTATCCACAGATTGTGTACAACTTTCAATCAACTTTCAAATCAATTTCATGTACTTCCAAACAATTTCTCTCAACCATTTTTTTGACATCCTAAACTAAAACACCCTCAATATCCTGTCCTATCAGTCTTTATAACTGACTAGCTTAGTACTCAACTCACACATTCTATCTCTTTTTTCTAAACTAACATTTGGAAAACAATTGTTTATTTCACAAAGTTATCCACAGGTTGTGCATAACTTTTACTCAAGTACAAACTCCATCTGATAAATCCCCCCCCCTACATTTTTTATAGGAAATTTCGAATTTTGTTAGGCGCTTTCAAAAAAACATGATATACTGAAACTAATAGAAAAGGAGACATTATGAAAAAAGATCAACACCAACTTAATTGGCTGATGGTTTCTCTGATTGCCTTCAACATGGTTTGGGGGCTAGGAAACGTCGTCAACAACTATTCTCAACAGGGAATTTCAGTCGTCGTATCTTGGATTTTAATCCTCGCACTCTACTTCATCCCTTATTCCCTCATCGTTGGACAACTAGGTTCTACCTTTAAGGAAAGCGGAAGTGGTGTTAGTGACTGGGTTGAAAAAACATCAACCAAACGTTTAGCCTACTTTGCTGCTTGGACCTACTGGGTTGTGCATATCCCTTATCTCGCACAAAAACCTCAAGGAATTCTAATTCCGCTTGGTTGGGCCTTGCAAGGTAACGGACAGTTTCTAAAACAGATTGACATCCACTGGATTGTTATTCTCTGTTTACTAATCTTTGGACTTTTCCTCTACCTTTCTACAAAAGGATTGACAACACTGAAAGTCATCGGTAGCTTGGCAGGAAGTGCTATGTTGATTATGTCTTTACTCTTTGTGCTTTTGGCTGTCGGTCTGCCTTTCATCAAGCCAGATATTCAGTTTGCGACACCACACATGGATCAACTGAGCACTTACATTCCAAACTTTGATTTTTCTTATTTTACAACCATCTCACTACTGGTCTTTGCAGTTGGTGGTTGTGAAAAAATTTCCCCTTATGTGAATCAAACTCGCAATCCTGCAAAAGAATTTCCAAAAGGTATGATTGTCATGGCCATCATGGTAGGACTCTCTGCTATCCTTGGTTCAGTTGCCATGGGAATGCTATTTGATGGTAATAACATCCCTGAAGACCTCATGCGTAATGGCGCTTATCAAGCCTTCCAAATGTTAGGAAATTCTTGGGGAGTTGGAAACCTATTTGTCGTGATTTACGCTCTTACAAATATGGTCGGACAAATAGCGGCACTTGCCTTCTCTATTGACGCACCATTGCAAATCCTTCTCAATAACGCTGACGAAAACTACATCCCAAGCTGGCTTCGTAAACGTACTGAAAAAGGTGTCCTCATTAACGGCTACCTCCTTACAGGCGTCCTCGTTAGCCTTATCATCATCCTTCCAATTTTTGGTATTCAGGAAATTGACGGACTTGTAAAATGGATGACCAACCTCAATTCTATAGTAATGCCAATGCGTTACCTCTGGGTATTCCTTGCCTATATGATGCTCAACCGTGCTTGGAAAACATACAAAAATGCGGAATACAAGTTTGTGAACAATCCTAAACTTGGCTTTGTTATCGGTACTTGGTGCTTCCTCTTTACTGCCTTTGCTTGTATCCTTGGTATGGTTCCAAAAATTAGCTATGCTGAGAATCCAACTGCTTGGCAATTCTCTCTGCTTACAAATATCTTGACACCAATTATTCTGATTGGTCTAGGAGTTATTCTACCAGTACTTGCCAAAAAAGAACAAAAGAAACAAATCAAATAAATCCTACTATTAGCTAGATAGTTTCACTTTTGTCTTTTCCTGAAAGAAAAATCCCTTTGAACAGTAGCGTTCAAGGGGATTTCTTTTTGGGCTCTATAATATTTGTAGTGGGTAAATCCCCTATAGATATTATGGAGCCTATTTTGTGTAGAAAAAAAGTCCCATAAGATCTATAATGAAAAGCGACTAAACCATCATTAGAAAGAATCATATGGAACAATTACATTTTATCACAAAACTACTCGATATTAAAGACCCTAATATCCAGATTCTAGATGTTATCAATAGGGATACACACAAGGAAATCATCGCTAAACTGGACTATGACGCCCCATCTTGCCTTGAGTGCGGAGGTCAAATGAAGAAATATGATTTTCAAAAACCGTCGAAAATTCCTTACCTCGAGACGACTGGTATGCCTACCAGAATTCTTCTTAAAAAGCGTCGTTTTAAGTGCTATCATTGCTCGAAAATGATAGTCGCTGAAACTTCTATCGTTAAGAAGAATCATCAAATTCCTCATATTATCAACCAAAAGATTGCTCAAAAGTTGATTGAAAAGACTTCTATGACTGATATTGCACATCAGCTATCCATTTCAACTTCAACTGTCATTCGTAAGCTCAATGACTTTCACTTTAAGCATGATTTTTCTCGTCTTCCAGAGATTATGTCTTGGGACGAGTATGCCTTTACCAAGGGAAAGATGAGTTTTATCGCACAAGATTTTGATCAGCTCAATATCATTACTGTTCTTGAGGGAAGAACACAAGCTATCATCCGCAATCACTTTCTGCGCTACGATAGAGCGGTCCGATGTCGAGTGAAAATCATTACTATGGATATGTTTAATCCTTACTATAACTTGGCTAAACAGCTTTTTCCTAATGCAAAAATTGTACTTGATCGTTTCCACATTGTTCAGCACTTAAGCCGAGCTATAAGTCGAGTTCGTGTTCAAATTATGAACCAATTCGATAGAAAATCCCATCAATACAAGGCTATCAAGCGCTACTGGAAGCTCATCCAACAAGATAGCCGTAAATTGAGTGATAAGCGATTTTATCGCCCTACTTTTCGTATGCACTTGACGAATAAAGAGATTCTAGACAAGCTTTTAAGCTATTCCGAAGACTTGAAACACCACTATGATCTCTATCAACTATTGCTTTTTCACTTTCAGAATAAAGAGCCTAAGAAATTTTTCGGACTTATTGAAGACAATCTAAAAAAGGTTCATCCTCTTTTTCAGACTGTCTTTAAGACATTTCTAAAGGACAAGGAGAAAATCGTCAACGCCCTTCAATTACCTTATTCCAACGCTAAATTGGAAGCGACTAATAATCTCATTAAACTCATCAAACGAAATGCTTTTGGTTTTAGGAACTTTGACAACTTTAAGAAACGAATTTTCATCGCTCTGAATATAAAAATGGAGAGGACAACGATTGTCCTCTCCAGATGTTAGCTTTTATTCAACCCACTACAGTTGACAAAGAGCCTCTTTTTGTCTAATAGTCTATTTTTTATTTGGCTTCATACCAAGTCACGCCTTCATTTTCATCAGCAATCAGGGGTACACTGAGTTGAATGGCTTCTTCCATGGTTTGTTTGACGAGTTTTTTTATGGCAGCTAATTCTGACTTAGGCACTTCAAGAACAATTTCATCGTGTACTTGTAGAAGCATCTTAGTCTGATAACCACCCTCTACCAATGCTTTATCTAGTTGAATCATAGCGATTTTGAGAATATCTGCAGCCGAACCTTGGATAGGGGAGTTGATAGCTGTACGTTCCGCAAAACCACGAATGTTAAAGTTACGCGAATTGATATCTGGCAACTCACGACGACGTTTGAAGAGAGTATCCACGTAACCCTTATCACGCGCCTCACGAACGACTTCATCCATGTAGTTTTTGATCCCTGGGAAGCGTTCAAAGTAGGTATCAATGTAGGCCTTAGCCTCTTTACGACTGATGCCCAGATTATTCGATAAACCAAAGTCTGAAATTCCGTAAACCACTCCAAAGTTGACAGCCTTGGCATTGCGACGATCGTTTGGAGTCACATCTTCAGGACGCTCAATTCCAAAGACCCGCATGGCTGTCGAGGTATGGATATCAGCTCCCTCTTGGAAAGCCTTGATTAAGTGCTCATCTTTAGAGATATGCGCCAAAACTCGCAATTCAATCTGTGAGTAGTCAGAGCTGAGAAGGACACTATCCTCCCACTCTGGCACGAAAGCCTTACGAATGAGGCGACCTTGTTCCAAACGAACAGGAATATTTTGCAAGTTTGGATCGACACTAGACAGACGCCCTGTCTGAGTCAAATCCTGCACATAGCGCGTGTGAATCTTGCCATCCGCTAAAATCCAATCCTGCAAACCAATCACATAAGTGGATTGAATCTTAGCAATCTGACGATAATCTAAAATTTTCTTAACAATCGGCGCAATAGGAGCCAGACGCTCCAAGACATCCACGGCTGTCGAATAACCTGTCTTGGTTTTCTTGGTATATTCGAGAGGAAGACCTAGCTTTTCAAAAAGTAGTTCGCCCAACTGTTTAGGTGAGTTGATATTAAACTCCTCACCAGCCAATTCATAAATCTCTTGAGTCAACTTTTCAATGACAAGCTCATTTTCAGCTTGCATCTCAAGTAGAGTTTCTTTTTTAACCTTAATCCCAGCGATTTCCATCTTAGCAAGAACAAAGGCCAGAGGCTGCTCAATATCATAGAGAAGGTTTAACTGTCCGTTTTCACTTAATTTTTCAAGTAAAACAGGCTCCGTCTCAACCAATACAGCAACCTTACGAGCCAAGTGCTCCAAGAAGGTCTCTCTCTCAGGGATAGCTTTCTTGACCCCCTTACCGTAGAAGGTCTCATCATCAACCAAATAAGTTTGGCCGTAGAGACTAGCGATGGTTGAAATTTCATTATTCTCGACAGTAGAGAGAAGGTATTTGGCCAAGCGACTGTCAAAAGCTGGAGCCTGTAAATTCAAACCAAAACGATTTAAGAGAACTTTAGCTTTCTTAAAGTCATACACTTTCAGAGGTGTTTTTTCTAGAAAATCTTTGAGAATCGGATTCTGCAAAAGTTTCAACTTATCTGTAGCGTATAGCTTGTCCCCACAAGACCAAGCAAAACCAACCAAATCATCTGTATGGTAGTTTTCACCAAAAAGTTCAAAGTGAAAGATAGAGTCGGCACTCAGCATATCTTCAGTCACTTTGTCAACCATGGTGAAATTCAAAGTCTCAGCTTGGTTAGTCTGAGAAGCATTCAAGGCTTGCTTGAGCTGTTTAAAGCCCATCTCATCGTAGAATTTACCTAAACTTTCCACATTTGGACCACTATAGACCAAATCATCTAGACCTATCTCGATTGGCGCTTTCGTGTCGATGGTAGCTAGTGTTTTAGACAGAAAAGCTTGTTCCTTGTCATTTATGAGATTTTCCTTCATCTTGGAAGCCTTCATGCTATCGATATTTTCATAAATACCTTCCAGCGATCCGTGTTCTAACAAGAGCTTGATACCAGTCTTTTCACCAATCTTGGTTACTCCAGGGATATTATCTGACTTATCTCCCATGAGGGCTTTAAGATCAATGAACTGAGTTGGTGTGATGCCCATCTTTTCCATGAGATAGTCTGGCGTAAAGGCCTCAAACTCAGCTACACCTTTCTTAGAAATCTCAACCACAGTATGCTCATCTGTCAACTGGATTAAGTCTTTATCTCCGCTGACGATTGTTACATCAAAAGAATCCTTTTCAGCCAAACGACCCAGAGTCCCGATGATATCATCTGCTTCATACTGAGCTAACTCATAATGACGAATCCCAAGATGGTCTAGCAACTCACGAATAAAAGGAAATTGCTCACGAAACTCATCTGGAGTCTTGGCACGACCACCCTTATAGTCTGCATACATCTCTGTACGGAAAGTCGTCTTCCCCGCATCAAAAGCAACCAAGATATGACTCGGTTGAACACGCTCCAGTAGGTGATTTAACATCAGATGAAATCCGTAGATTGCATTGGTATGTAGTCCATTGTCATTTTTAAAACGATCTAGTTGCTGGTAAAGTGCAAAAAATGCTCGGAAAGCAACTGAAGAACCATCAATTAGTAGTAATTTTTTCTTGTCCATACACCCATTATAAAGGAAAGCAGGGAAAAATACCATTAGGAAGAGCCCAAATGCTGAATAACACTTATGAGACTGGTTTTTCTACTCGAACTCCATCGCCATCAACTTGAAATCCATCGATAGTAGTATTTACTGCCAATTCTCCAGATGCATTTACATAGTAATGTTTTCCTGAAACCTGGAACCACTGGCTGGTTTTCATAGCTCCAGAACTTTCCAGATAATACCAAATACCCTTATCCTTCAACCAACCTGTCTGCATTTCACCAGATGACTTCAAGTAATACCAATTCGAACCATCTTTTAACCAACCTGTCGTCATTCTACCATCAGCTTGCAAATGATACCAGTTCCCATTAATCTTCTTCCAACCGACGGCTATCTGACCATTTTCATAGTAGTACCAACTTGTTCCCTCTTTTGCCCAACCATTTTTAGAGCTACCTGTTTTAGTTAAGGGGATATAACGTCTGTTTCCACTTCGTGAAATATAACTAATCCATTTATAGCCTTCTTTTTCAAAGGTTTGATCATAATGAACACTCATTCCAGCTTCGTAGTAATCGATAACAGTAGATGTCAATGATGGCTGATCCATAATAGCAGATTTTTCTGTGAAGTGATGAGTTCCACTGAAAGCTAGTAGAGACTGATGATGCCCTACACTAGCATTCCCTACATCTTTAAAGTGAATGAAACCAGTCATAGAACTCGCCTTTACAATTCTACTATGATATGTTTCTGTATAATCATAATTGTACTCCTCGATTTCAATCATGTCTCCAATCACATTAGATACCCAGGCTACGTGACCGTACTGCCCTCTTGTACTCCAAGCAATCGCACCAATTGCTGGTTGCTGGTCCACCCGATAGCCTTCTTTTTGGGCTCGATAACCCCATTGATTAGCGTTTCCATAAGCAGCTGGTAGTTCAAAACCATTGACACTACTTAAACGAAAAGCAGCAAAAGAGGTGCATTGTCCCGAGTACATACGCCACTTATCAATTTTTTGACTTCCATTTTTATAATAATAGGGATAATCATCTCCTCGTGCCAGTGATCCATTGTTTGCCTGGTTGGCATGAACAGTTCCTCCACCAAACAAAAAAGCTCCTGCTAGTAATAGTGAAGCTGATCCTACAGCTGTCTTTCTAAGAAAAGTTCCCTTTTTATGTCCTGCTTTAGTAAATGTCATTCATTCTCCTTCAAATAATTAGATTTTTGAGGTGGACCTCATCTATATCATTCGAAAGAAAAAGAAAAAAGTGAGAAACTTCCCACTTTCATGATTATCCTTAATCTAAATAATGAATTAAGTTCTTTTCTGTTAAAATATCTGAATAGGTGAAAGATTCAACATAGACATTTGCCTGTTTGTCTCCTTCAACATTTCCAAACTCAACGATGAAGAGCGATGGATAAACTTCAATTAGCTTTCCCAAACGATTTTTTTGGCGTTTACGACCATTTTCTAAGGTCATTTCTACCACTTGTCCCTCATGCGCCTTAATTTCTTCTTTGATTTTTTTCATTTTAGCCACATCTGTAAATGCGTCTGTCATCTTGGTTCCTCCATCTTCGAAATACTTGAAAATTTATTATATTCTTTTTGGAAAATCAATTCTACCGTTCCACGTGCACCGCTACGGTTTTTCTCGATAATCACTTCTACCTTATTATTTGGAATGCCTTCCTCTTCTTCACCACCACGCTCATAATAATCATCACGATAGAGGAAGGCTACGATATCTGCATCCTGCTCGATAGATCCAGATTCACGAATATCAGACAAGACTGGTCTCTTATCTTGACGTTGTTCAACTCCACGGGACAGCTGACTGAGAGCTATAACTGGAACTTTGAGTTCTTTCGCTAAGATTTTCAACTGACGCGAAATTTCAGATACTTCTTGTTGACGATTTTCCCGACCAGTTCCTGTGATAAGTTGGAGATAGTCAATTAAAATCAAACCTAAATTCCCTGTTTCTTGAGCCAGTTTACGGGAACGGGAGCGAATTTCTGTGATCCGAATCCCAGGTGTATCATCAATATAGATACTTGCATTAGCCAGATTACCCTGAGCAATCGTATACTTACGCCATTCTTCCTCGGTCAATTGACCCGTACGGATAGAATGTGACTCTACCAAGCCTTCCGCAGCCAACATACGATCGACCAAGCTTTCCGCACCCATTTCCAGAGAGAAAATAGCAACTGTCTTATCGAGTTTGGTTCCGATATTTTGCGCAATATTCAAAGCAAAGGCTGTCTTACCAACCGCAGGACGAGCTGCCAAAATAATCAATTCTTCCTCATGCAGACCTGTCGTCATATGATCTAAATCTCGATAGCCTGTCGCAATACCCGTGATATCTGAAGTCTGTTGCGAACGAGCTTCTAGATTTCCAAAGTTAATATTCAATACATCGCGAATATTTTTAAAACCATTTCGATTGGCATTCTCACTGACATCAATCAAGCCTTTTTCTGCACGAGCGATAATTTCGTCAGCAGGTTGAGAAGCTTCATAGGCTAGGTTTACAGACTCTGTCAACTTAGAAATCAGACGTCGAAGCATAGCCTTTTCTGCTACAATTTTAGCATAGTATTCCGCATTAGCAGAGGTTGGCACTGAATTGACAATCTCAACCAGATAAGACAAGCCTCCGATAGTTTGTAAATCACCTTGGCTATCTAGTATAGTCCGAACTGTGGTTGCATCAATAGCATCTCCACGATCAGACAAATCAACCATAGCTTGAAAAATCAAACGGTGAGCATACTTAAAGAAGTCCTGTGAATCGATATATTCTCGGACAAAAACGAGTTTAGTCTCATCAATAAAAATGGCTCCTAACACAGATTGTTCTGCCAGAATATCTTGAGGCTGAACACGCAGCTCTTCAACTTCTGCCATCAGACTTTCCTTCCTTTTACAATGTTGTCAACCAATCGTAAATTAAGCTTCCTTGACACGAAGATTGATTACACTTGTCACATCTTGATAAATCTTCACCGGAACATCAATCAAACCAACTGCTCGGATTGGTGATTGAACTTGAATGTGGCGTTTATCAATTTTAATACCAAATTGTTTTTGTAATTCTTCTGCAATTTTCTTGTTGGTAATAGATCCAAATGTACGTCCATCTGGACCAACCTTTTCAACAAACTCAACGATGGTTTCCTCTGCTTCCAGTTTCGCTTTAATTTCCTTCGCTTCTGCAAGCATCTCTGCATGTGCTTTTTCTTCTGATTTTTGCTTACCACGCAACTCACCAATGGCTTGAGCTGTAGCTTCCTTAGCAAGGTTTTTCTTAATTAAAAAGTTTTGTGCATATCCAGTTGGCACTTCCTTAATTTCACCTTTTTTCCCTTTACCTTTAACATCTGCTAAAAAGATTACTTTCATTCTTCTGACTCCTTTTCTTTTGTTTCATTAAAAATAACTGTTTTCAGTTTATCTCCTGCTTCTTGCAGGCTCATATCTGTCAAACGTGCCGCAGCTAAGTTAAAGTGACCACCGCCACCTAACTCTTCCATAATTCGCTGGACATTGATCTTACTTCTGCTTCGCGCAGAAATGGAGATTGCTCCTTGACTATTCTTAGCAACTACAAAGCTGGCCTCTATACCAGACATGGCAAGCATAGCATCAGCAGCCTTACTAATAACAACCGTATCGTACTCTTTATCCTCCAAAGCTTGAGCAACCAGGATTGATGGCTGTACCATTTGCCCCTGCAAAATGAGTTCATTTACCAATCGATATTCTTCAAAATCAGTGGCCGAAATTTCCTGAATGACAATGCTATCACTCCCTCTCGTTCTGAGATAACTTGCAACATCAAAAGTTCGACTAGTTACCCGAGAGGTGAAATTTTTAGTATCCAACATCATTCCCCCCATAAGAACACTAGCCTGAATGCGACTCAAACGTTTCTTATTAGAGTTTTGAAATTGAATCAACTCCGTAACCAGCTCGCTGGCACTGCTAGCACCGCTCTCAATATAGGTAATGACCGCATTATCTGGAAAATCTTGGTCCCGACGGTGATGGTCAATAACAATCGTCTGGGTAAACAAGTCATAAAACTCTTTGGATAGGGTTAAAGCTGTCTTGGAATGGTCAACCATCACAAGCAAAGAACGTTTGGTAACCATTGTCATAGCCTGTCCTAAAGGAAGAAGTTTTGAAACACCCTCCTCTTCCAAATAGTTGATAGCTCGAGCAATGTCTGGAGACATCTGTGTAGGATCATAAACCACATAACTATCTTCTAGAACATTACTCGAAAACAACTGCATCCCAACCGCTGAGCCAAGAGCATCCATGTCAAGATTCTTATGACCAACCACAAAAACTCGATCGACACTTTTAAGTTTGTCTGAGATAGCTGTCATCATGGCACGAGTTCGTGTCCGAGTTCGTTTAACAGATGCTGCTGAACCGCCTCCAAAGTAGATTGGATTTTTGGTTTCATCATTCTCTTTTACAACTACTTGGTCACCACCACGAACTTCGGCTAAGTTGAGATTGAGGAGAGCAACCTTCCCAATCTGGTCATGATTCCCATCACCATAGGAAACTCCTATACTCATCGTTAGTGGTAAATTCCGTTGCTTAGCTTCCTCACGAAAGGTATCAATTACAGAAAACTTATCCTGCATCAAGTGATCAAGTACAGTGTAGTCAGTAAATAGATAAAACCGATCCATACTCACTCTACGAGAAAACATGGCATGTTTCCCAGCAAATTCTGAAACAAAATTTGCAACAAAGCTATTAATATGACTAATGTCTGATTCAGACGTTTCATTTTCCAAATCATCATAGTTATCAACTGAGATAATCCCGATTACCGGTCTACTTGTCACAAGCTCAGCAGTCGCCTCATACTCACCAGAAACATCAAAAAAGTATAAGACACCTGAATTTCTATCTAAATGCACTGCATAACGTTTCTCCCCAATAATGGCATAAGCCCCTGGAGTAGAAATCGAACTCTTTAAAATCTTTTGAAATTGAGGAAAATCAATTTCTCCATCCTCAGTTGTCAAAATTAATTCCGCATAGGGATTGAACCATTCAATCTCACTACTGTCCATATTTAATTTAACAACCCCGACAGGCATTTGCTCCAACAGAGCACTCAAACTATCCGTAGCCTGATGATTGACATACTGGATTTGCTCGATATCCGTTTTTTTGTAATATTTTTTCTGGAAATTAAATAGCAGAACATAGAATACGATAAATAAAAATAGACTTGCTATAGTGATAAGATTATCCTTTACTAACACAATCAAAATGGTCATAATCGTAAAGGTTACCATAGCAATCAGATACATAAAAAAGGGATTTATTTCATTTTTTTTCATTACAAACCTCTTGCGCATTATTATACCATAAATGTAGCCAAAATGCGACTTTTAAAGAGGAAACACTATTTTCAAATAATAGTAAAACATCCAAACTAAAAAGTGGTTTACACTAGTGTAAACCACTTTCAAAGACTAATTTTTTTGATTATTTAACTTCTAGAAGACCAATATCTCCATCTTCACGACGATAAATAACATTTGTTGTTTCATCTTCAACATCTACATAGATAAAGAAGTCGTGTCCCAATAAATCCATCTGTAAGATAGCTTCTTCCAAATCCATTGGTTTCAAATCAATTTGTTTTGAACGAACAACTTTTGGTTGTGCTACATCTAAGTCCTCAACTAAAGCATCTGTAAAGAGTTGACTTGTTGATACTTTATTTCTGTTCTTACGTTCAATTTTAGTTTTGTTTTTACGAATCTGACGCTCAATCTTATCTGTCACCAAATCAATAGAACCGTACATATCTTGAGAAATATCTTCTGCACGAAGAGTAATAGATCCAAGCGGAATGGTTACTTCTACTTTAGCAGTCTTTTCACGATAAACTTTCAAGTTAACACGCGCATCCAATTCTTGGTCTGCTTGGAAGTATTTTTCGATCTTTTCGAGTTTAGAAACTACATAATCACGAATTGCTTCTGTTACTTCTAGGTTTTCACCACGGATACTATATTTAATCATATAAGTACCTTCTTTCTAAACATATTTGTTTTTCTAATTATATTATAACGCTTTCATAAAATTTTTGCAAACTTTTTCCTCATCTTGCGAGGGAAAAAGTTTTAATATTCTGACAACCAGCCTCTAATAGCATACTTTTAAGACGATTCAAGGTAGTTCCAGTTGTATAAATATCATCAAAGAGTAAGATATTTTCTGGAAGCTTCACTCCATCTTTCAACAAAAAGGGAAATTCTGCAAGTAAGCGATCCGATCGATTTTTTGAAGAACTAGCCTCCACTTCTTTTTTAACCAAAATATCCAGATATGCTAATCCAGTATCCTTTATCAAACCTTCAACTTGATTAAAGCCTCTGCTTTTTAAACGATGGTCACTCAGAGGAACAATCACAATATGATAGTCCTTATACTTCTTTAACTCTTTTTGCAATATCTCAGAAAATACCTTTCTAAGAAGATAATCACCATCAAATTTATAGTGACTAAAATATTCTTTCATGGCCTGATTATAGGAATAAAGAGCCACATGATCAACCTTTACACCTTTTTTACACCAAAATTGACAATCTTGACAGATGATTGATATTCCTTTTTTAAAACAACTAGGACAATGATTACCACCAATGCTCTCGAAAGACGAAATACAGGATTCACAAACTAGTTCCTCCTCCTTTTTAAAACAGAGGAGGTTAGTAAAAGTTATCTCTGTTTGCAAGCTTTTACCACACAATAAACACTTCATACTCCTGCCTCCTGATTCATTTGCTTAATCTCCTTTATGGCTTTCTTAATGGACAGATTGAGTCCGTCATGGAAAAATATCAGTTCTCCGGTAGGACGATCCATGCTTCTTCCAACTCGCCCACCAATTTGTACTAAACTTGACTTGGTAAAGAGTTGATGATTGGCTTCCACCACAAAAACATCTACACGAGGGAAGGTAACTCCACGCTCTAATATAGTTGTGCTTATTAATATCGTCAACTCTCCATCTCGAAAGGCCTGTACCTGATCTAATCGGTCTTCTGTGATTGAAGATACAAATCCTATTTTCTCATTCGGAAACTTCGCCTGCAAAATTTCTTTTAGCTTTTCTCCCTTTTTAATCTCAGAGGCAAAGATTAGTAAGGGATAGGCCGTCTTTCTCTGTTTCTCAATGTAAAGTTTTAATTTTGGAGGTAAGCCATTTTTTTCTAAATATCTATTAAAATGCGATAACCAGATTGGCTTGGGGACAATAAGAGGATTTCCATGAAAACGACGAGGTAAACTAAGACGCTTTAACTCCCCTTGTTTAACTTTTCTATCTAACTCATCAGTTGACGTTGCTGTTAAAAATATTCTCAATCCGGTCTCCTTTACACAATTATTGACAGCATGGTAAAGTACAGGATTATCAACATAAGGGAAGGCGTCTACTTCATCCACAATCAATAAATCAAAAGCTTGATAAAATTTTAATAGCTGGTGAGTGGTTGCTACAACTAAAGGTGTACGAAAATACGGATCCGACTCCCCATGTAATAGTGCAATCTCACATGCAAAATCATTTTGTAATCGTTTATGGAGTTCTAGGCAAACATCAATTCGTGGACTGGCCAAACAAACAGCTCCACCTTGATCAATTACCTTGGCAACAACTTGGTAAATCATCTCTGTCTTACCAGCTCCTGTCACTGCATGTACCAAGGTAGCCTCCTTCTTATCTACCGCCTGAAGGAGTCCTTGTGATACCCGCTCTTGAAATGGAGTCAGTTGACCTAACCATTTTAGTACATCTTGCTGTGGAAACCTTTCTTGCGGAAAATAATAGAGATTTTGATCACTTCTTATTCGCTTCATAATCAAGCATTCTCGGCAATAAAAAGCACCAATAGGCAAATGCCATTCTTCTTCTATCTGACTACCACAACGCTGACAAGATAGTTGCCCCTTTTCTTTTTGCATGGATGGAATTTGTTTTGCTTGTTGTCTCTCCTCATGACTTAATTCTTGCTCGGTAAAAAGGCGACCGAGATAATTTGGATTTACTTTCATATTTCTTTATTCGTAAAATGTAGAACTTTACGCTATTTTTTAGTACAATAAAAATATGGAATACAGAACTATAAAAGAGGACGGACAAGTCCAAGAAGAAATCAAAAAATCACGCTTTATCTGTCATGCCAAACGTGTCTATAGTGAGGAAGAGGCTCGTGATTTTATCACAACTATTAAAAAAGAACACTATAAAGCTACCCACAACTGCTCTGCTTTTATTGTCGGTGAGCGTAGTGAAATCAAGCGAACTAGTGATGATGGAGAACCTAGTGGGACTGCTGGCGTTCCTATGCTAGGAGTTCTGGAGAATCACAACCTTACTAATGTCTGTGTTGTAGTTACTCGTTATTTTGGTGGTATCAAACTAGGGGCTGGTGGTTTGATTCGCGCTTATGCTGGTAGCGTTGCCCTAGCAGTTAAGGAAATTGGCATTATTGAAATCAAAGAGCAAGCAGGGATACAGATTCACATGACCTATGCCCAGTATCAAGAATACGGTAATTTTCTTAAAGAGAATAATCTTATAGAATTAGAGACAAACTTTACAGACCAAGTTGACACAATGATTTTCGTTGACAAAGAAAGGAAAGACGATATCAAGGCTGATCTCATTGAATTTTTCAATGGAAAAGTTACTCTAACTGATAAAGGTTTACGTGAAGTTGAAGTACCTGTAAACCTATCGTAAAGAAAGGAAATATCATATGGCTTTTGGAAGATTAATTCAGGGACTCGCTGGAAACTTCAGTGAGCAAAGTAAAGAAGCTCTTACCAAGGAGTTTGGACAATATTTATTAGAAAATGAAGAAATTCAAAGCGGATATAAACTCATTCGTGACTCAATTATCTTTACTAATATCCGTATCATCTTTACAGATAAACAAGGGGCAACCGGACGGAAGATATCTATCAAATCAATTTTCCTCATGAACATTGTCAATGTTGAAATGGAAACAGCTGGACTTGGGATTGATGATAGTGAGATTACGATTACTTATTTAGAAAATGCCTTTTTAAAATCTCACAATGAGCATTTTAATTCTCACAAATTTGAATTTCCAAAGAAAACTGATATTGTACCTCTTTACACCTATCTATTTGACTTAGCTTATCATAATCGTTTGAATATGAATGGTTTGAATCACTGATATAAAAAAATCCTATCACTCCGATAGGATTTCTATATTTTACAAAAGTTAAAGTTAGAGTTATACTAGTAGCATCTTATATAAAGAGGTGCTAATATGGCAATTTATAACAATATCACAGAACTCATCGGTAGAACACCGATTGTTAAATTGAATAACATTGTACCAGAAGGTGCAGCAGATGTTTATGTAAAACTTGAAGCTTTTAACCCAGGATCGTCAGTTAAGGACCGTATCGCCCTAAGCATGATTGAAAAAGCAGAGCAAGAAGGCAAACTTAAACCTGGTTCTACTATTGTGGAAGCAACAAGTGGGAACACTGGTATCGGTCTTTCATGGGTTGGTGCTGCTAAAGGTTACAAAGTTGTCATCGTTATGCCTGAAACAATGAGTGTTGAACGCCGTAAAATCATCCAAGCTTATGGTGCTGAACTAGTCCTCACTCCAGGTAGCGAAGGAATGAAAGGTGCGATTGCAAAAGCGCAGGAAATTGCTGCTGAGCGTGATGGTTTCCTACCATTACAGTTTAATAACCAAGCTAACCCAGAAGTTCACGAAAGAACAACAGGAGCTGAGATTCTAGCTGATTTCGGAGCTGACGGTTTAGATGCCTTTGTTGCTGGTGTTGGTACTGGAGGAACTATTTCAGGTGTTTCTCATGCTCTTAAAGCTGCTAATTCAAACATTCAAGTTTTTGCGGTTGAGGCAGACGAATCAGCTATCTTATCTGGTGAAAAACCTGGACCTCATAAAATTCAAGGTATCTCTGCTGGATTCATCCCAGAAACACTTGACACAAAAGCTTACGATGGCATCGTTCGCGTAACATCAGACAATGCTCTTGCACTTGGTCGTGAAATCGGTGGAAAAGAAGGTTTCTTAGTAGGTATTTCTTCTGCTGCAGCTATCTATGCAGCAATTGAAGTTGCTAAAAAACTTGGAGCAGGCAAAAAAGTCCTTGCTCTCGCACCAGATAACGGTGAGCGTTACCTATCTACAGCGCTCTATGAGTTTGAAGTATAGTCTCCTAAATACACTAAGCCCTGAGTATGGGGCTTTTTGTTTACCTTCAAAGGGATTCCTCTGAGTTCCCCTCCAACAAAAGAAAAGGAAGCAGATTTGCTTCCTTACTTTTTATTAGTTATTCAAGGCTGCTGCCATTGTAGCTGCAACTTCTGCTTCAAAGTCGTTTGCAGCTTTTTCGATACCTTCACCAACTTCAAAGCGAGCGAACTCAACTACTGAAGCGTTAACTGATTCAAGGTAAGCTTCAACTGTCTTGCTGTCATCCATGATGTAAACTTGTGCAAGAAGTGTGTAAGCTTGGTCAACTTTAGTGTTGTCAAGCATGAAGCGATCCATTTTACCTGGGATGATTTTATCCCAGATTTTTTCTGGTTTACCTTCTGCAGCCAATTCAGCTTTGATAGCTTCTTCAGCTTGAGCGATTACTTCATCAGTCAATTGAGCTTTAGATCCGTATGCCAAGTGTGGAAGAGCTGGTTTACCAACCATAGCACGGCTTTCATTATCTTGGTCGATAACGTGGTTCAATTGTGCCAACTCATCTTTAACAAATTGCTCATCCAATTCTTTGTATGAAAGAACTGTTGGTTTCATAGCAGCGATGTGCATTGAAATTTGTTTAGCAAGTGCTTCGTCTCCACCTTCGATTACAGAGATAACACCGATACGTCCACCGTTGTGTTGGTATGCTCCGAAGTGTTGTGCATCTGTTTTTTCAATCAAAGCAAAGCGACGGAATGAGATTTTTTCTCCGATAGTCGCTGTTGCAGACACATAAGCTGCTTCAAGAGTTTCACCTGAAGGCATTGTCAAAGCAAGAGCTTCTTCGTTGTTAGCTGGTTTTCCTTCAGCGATTACTTTAGCTGTTGCGTTTACCAACTCAACAAATTGAGCGTTTTTCGCAACGAAGTCAGTTTCAGCATTTACTTCAACAACTGCTGCAACGTTACCGTCAACATAAACACCAGTCAAACCTTCTGCAGCAACACGGTCAGCTTTCTTAGCTGCTTTTGCCATACCTTTTTCGCGAAGCAATTCAATCGCTTTTTCGATATCGCCTTCCACTTCAACCAATGCTTTTTTAGCGTCCATAACACCAGCACCAGATTTTTCACGCAACTCTTTAACAAGTTTAGCTGTAATTTCTGCCATTTTGATTCTCCTATATTTTTTAAAAATAGGAGAGCCGGGCTAAGCCCCGCCCTCCTAGGTAATTACTATTTATTATGAATTAAGCGTTGTCGCCTTCTACAACTTCAACGATTTCTTCGATTGAGTCTGCTTGAGCTTCTGAAGCTGCAAATTCTGCTTCAACTGCTGCAACAGCATCTTCACCTTGGCGACCTTCAATGATAGCGTCTGCCAATTTAGCTGTAATCAACTTAACTGCGCGGATAGCGTCATCGTTAGCTGGGATGATTACATCGATATCGTCTGGATCAGTGTTTGTGTCAACCATCGCTACAACTGGGATTCCCAATTTTTTAGCTTCTTTAACAGCGATTTGCTCTTTATGTGGGTCAACTACGTACATTACATCTGGGATACGAGGCATATCTTCGATACCACCCAAGAATTTTTCAAGACGTGCACGTTGTTTGTTAAGAAGTGCAACTTCTTTCTTAGGAAGAACTTCAAAAGTTCCATCTTCTTCCATACGTTTGATTTCTTTCAAACGAGCGATACGTTTTTGGATTGTTCCCCAGTTTGTAAGAGTTCCACCCAACCAACGGTGGTTGATGAAGTATTGACCTGAACGTACTGCTTCTTCAGCAACTGCGTCAGCTGCTTGTTTCTTAGTACCAACAAACAATACAACTGCATCGTTAGCTGCAGCATCACGCATGAAGTCGTATGCTTGGTCAGCGTATTTTACAGTTTGTTGCAAGTCGATAACGTGGATTCCGTTACGCTCAGTGAAGATGTACTTAGCCATCTTAGGGTTCCAGCGACGAGTTTGGTGACCAAAGTGCACACCAGCCTCAAGAAGTTGTTTCATTGAAATTACTGCCATGAGTATTTCTCCTTTTTGTTTTTTTCCTCTTCTTGATTTCAGCTTGCAAAACGACCCGAAGGCAACAGCTTCACAATTCATCAAGAATGAGTATTATCGTTTACACGACAAGTTACATTATAACATAGTTGAACCTTTTTTTCAAGTAATTTTATTAGTTTTTCAATGAAGGAAACTTCTCAAAGTAACTTCCACTGGGATGGCCAAAGTGGAAATTAGTCTAAAACGGATTTTTATGGTGGAATTAAGTGTGAGACGTTTGAGTTAGAAATGAGGTCTACTATGACAAAATATAAACACCTTACCCTTTCAGACCGTAATGATATCCAACTAGGCTTAGAGCGCGGTGAAACCTTCAAAGCTATTGGCCAACTTATTCTAAAAGATCCGACTACTGTTTCTAAAGAAGTCAAACGAAATAGACAAATCAGAGACTCTACCTCTAACAACCTTCCTTTCTCTCTGCTCGATAAAGCTACCTTTGTCTGTAATGGGTGCCCTAAAAGAAGACAAAATTGTGGCTATCAGAAAATCTTCTATCTCGCTAAACAGGCTCAAAAGCAGTACGAACAAACTCTTGTCGAAGCTCGTGAAGGAACTCCCCTCAATTCTCAGACTTTCTGGGACACGGATAAAGTCATTTCTGATGGGGTTAAAAAGGGACAACACATCTATCATATCCTCAAAACTCATAACCTTGATGTTAGCTCCTCAACCGTCTATCGATACATCCGAAAAGGTTACCTGTCTATCGCTCCGATTGATCTTGCTAGAGTCGTTAAATTTAAAGAAAGAAGAAAAAGTAATCTACCTTCCATCCCTAAAGAGGCAAAAAAGGTCGCTCCTATGAGAATTTCCAAAATTATTTAGCCCTTAATCAACTGAATTCTTGGCTGGAAATGGACACCGTTATGGGCAGAACCGGAGGTGGAGTCTTACTGACCTTCAATCTCTCTTTCTGTAACTTTATCTTCGCTAGACTTCTGAATAATAAAACTGCCCTTAAAGTCGCCAAACATCTCTATAACATCAAGATCACTCTTCACCAAGCGGACAAAGATTTCTTCCAACTTTTTCCTGTCATCCTGACAGATAATGGTGGAGAATTTGCCAGGGTTGATGATATCGAAATGGATATGCGAGGGGAGAGTAAACTCTTCTTTTGTGACCCTAATCGCTCTGACCAGAAAGGTAGAATTGAGAAAAATCACACGCTGATTCGCGACATTCTTCCAAAGGGAACTACTTTTGACAACTTAACTCAGGAGGACATCAATCTCGTTTGTTCACATGTCAACAGCGTCAAACGTGCTGCTTTAAATGGAAAGTCAGCCTATGAACTTTTTGAGTTTACTTACAGAGAAGAGGTTCCTAAGCTTCTTGGTATTTTTAAAATACCTGCAGAAGACGTCTGCCAGTCTTACACATTACTCCAACATAAAATCTAAAAACTAACCTAAAGCCCCATTCAAACGTCTCACACTAACTTCCACCATAGCGGAACTTAATCTGAAACGCTTTCAGATAAGGGGATTTTGTGCGCTCTTTTTTTCTATTCCTTTCGGCTATAAAAGCTATAAAATCAAGCATTAGTAAAACTAGTGGAACTTAATTTGGGAATTTAGCGAAAACTTGGGATTTCACCATCTTATAAATAAGAAAAGAGACCCAATCTGAGTCTCAATTTTTCATTAGTTTGGATAGATGTAAGTAACGTATCCTTGTGATGTAGTTGGATTAAACCATCCACGTTTGTTACCAATTGTACGGTCTCCACCATAGTTAGATTCTGATACTTGAATATTAGTTGTAGATGAAACAGCTGTAACAACCGCTACGTGACCATAACCACCATCATTCCAGCAAGCAATCGCACCAACTTGTGGCTGAGAACCAGTACGGAAGCCTGCTGCCGCTGCACTTGTAGCCCACTGTCCTCCGTTACCCCAGTAATCTCCAGCCCAAGGGGCTAATGTCTTAGCACCCCATGTACACTCTCCAACTGGATAAGTTGAGGCATTGGTACTGTATGTAGGACGTTGGCTTACTGTAGTTGCTACAGGTGTATAACTTGAATCATCATCTGATGATGAAGCTGTCGAAGAACTTGAAGTTGCTTGTACTTGTGCAGCAAAGGTTGTATTTGCTGAAGCAGCAACTGTCTGTTGTTGACTTGCTTGTTTAGCTTTATAAGCTGCTTCTGCCTCTGCTGCTGCTTTGGCTTCTGCCTCTGCTGCTGCTTTTTTCTCTAACAAGCTAGCTTTTTCATTTTCTGCTGTAGCTTTTTCAGCTGCAAGATTTAACTCAGCTACTTTCAATTCTGCTTGTTTTGTTGTCAAAGCTTGAGCATCGTCAGCAAGCGTTTGTTGGTTAGCAATGACTGTATTGATTGCTTCGTTGTTTGCAACTTGTTTTTCAGAAATAGCTTTCTTATCTTCTTTTTGTTGTTGCAACATTTTATTGTTTGCTGATACAATTTCACTCATAGCTGCTACACGAGAAATAGCTTCTGTAATTGAGTCAGAGTTAATAATCGTATTGATATAACTTGTAGCAGTTCCGTTCGTTTGTGCACTACGAGCTTGGTTTTCAAGTGATTCATTACGTGCTACGATATTTTTTGAAAGCTCTGCGATTTCACCTTCAAGTTTTTTAGATTCTTCTTGAAGTTTTTCGTTTTCAGATTGTAATTTTTCTTGCTCTGATTGAATAGCTGAAACTTTAGTTTGAATTTCGTCTACTTGTTTTTGAGCTTCTTTCTGTTGAGCTGTCAAGTTACTAATTTTACTATCTTGAGCAGCAATCTTTTCATCTGTTGTATTTGCTTTAACACTTGAAAGAACAGCTCCTTGTGAGACTAATACTGTACTTAACAAAAGTGATGCTAGGATTTTTTTCTTCATAAGTGTGAATACTCCTTCTTTTAAGACAATACTAGTATATCAAAAAAAGGCCTAATAAATATTACGCCTTTATTACAGTTTTGTTTCTTTCTTATAGATATATTTTTTCAAAAATAAACTGAAAAATTAACATCCATAGACAGTTTAATATCATTGATGGAACTAGTCCATAAACGATAAAGACTGTTATACTTTCAGCAGTTAAGCCAATCATTTGCGCTAGAAGAAAACTGCCAAATTCAAAAGAGAAAGTCATCATTAAAATAGCTAATAGTCTAGTCCATCTATTTGATAAGACGATCGCATTATTTTTATAAATGATTGCACCAATAATCACAAAAAGAAGACTGGCAATCCCTACTAAATGGAAAAAATAAATATCGTATATAAGACCAATAAATAAGCAATAAACTAAAAATAGATACTCCGATACTTCAATAGTTTCAAACAACAAGAAGATGAAGATAAAGTGGCTCACAATTTGAAAATGTGGAAAAAAACTATTTACAAATTGCCCTAAATGACTGTCTATTAAGACAACTATAGGCAAGAGTAAAAACATCCCTATCTGCTTCAACAGTCTCATGATGGATTCCCCACTAATTCTACGACTTTTAGGTTCATTGGATCAGCATTGAGTTTGACCATAACTTCTCTTGTTAGATAATCACTACTATGGGTAACTGATACAACCTCTCCTACGGGAATATCTGTTGTTTTAAAGTTGCCCAGACCTCCTGTTACTACCTTGTCTCCTTGACTGATATCACTACTACTATTTAACTGGCTTATTTTAAGCAAGTCTTTTTCTTTGTCGTACCCAATAATAATGCCATATATACTAGTAGAACCGTGTTGGATTTTAACGGATATTTTCTCCGTATTTTCCGCGTTGGTCAATAAGTTGACCACAGTAGAGTTATCTTCAACCTTTCCCACGCTTCCAATCAGTCCCCCACCAGCTATAACAAGCATATTGCTTGTCACGCCTTGTTGAGAACCTGCATCAATTGTCAACTCTTGTTTCCAGGTTGCAGGAGTTCTCATGATGACGTCAGAAGCAATTAACTTGGTTGCATTCAATTTTGACCTCATATCCAATAACTGGCGTAGTTGCTCATTTTCTTCTTTCAGACTGTCTGCTTCATTCGTTTCCTTCTTCATCTGATAGAGTTCTTTTTTAAGAGTTTCATTCTCGTTATAGGTTCTGGTCAAACGACCTAAATCAGATTTTACGGAAGAAAGCCATTGAAAAGGCTTTTGCACTATTCTATCGACTAATGAAATTCCATCTCCAGCTTTTGTTACAACTGCACTTGATTGTGTTGTCACTAAAAAAACGGATACTACTAATACAACGACAAATAGAACAATGATATATTTTGATTTTTTAAAACGATTCATACCTCTACCTTATATTACATTCTAAGATTTTAGCAAAAATAGAATTGCACCCAATACACAAACAAATAATAGCGCTACACTGTCTCTGTTCATCCAATTTAACTGTCGATACTGACTGCGTCCATTCCCGCCTTGATATCCTCTAGCCTCCATGGCTGTAGCAAGAGAATCCGCTCGTTTCAAACTCGTAGCGAATAAAGGAATCAAAATAGGAATCATAGCCTTAACTTTTTGGATTACATTTCCTTCTCCAAAATCAACACCACGCGCCTTTTGAGCATTCATAATGCGAATCGTATCATCCATCAAGGTTGGTACAAATCGCAAACTCATAGACAACATGAGCCCAATTTCATGAACAGGCACTTTAAATCTTTTTAAAGGCCCAAGCAAGGACTCAACTGCTGTTGCCAGGCTTAGTGGCATGGTGGTCAGAGTAAGCAAGGTTGAGAAAAAGATAATCAACACAAAGCGGCAAAAAATGATTCCTGCCTGCTCAATACCATAGCTTGTGATTTTTATAAATCCCATCTCGAACAAGACGTGACCACCAGAGATAAAGAACAGTTGAAAAAGGGTTGTAAAAGCAATCAGAAAAAACATAGATCGCAAACCTTTTATAAAAAAAGATAAGGGAACTTCTGATAAAACGACAAATATGCCTGTTACAATAAAAAGTATGAGATTTGTAATTGGATTATTGGCCCAAAAAGCGATGATGATCAATAAAATCATTGCTACTAACTTACTACGAGGATCTAGACGATGAATAATCGAATTTCCTGGTATGTATCGACCTAAAATCATATTATCCATTGATAAACTCCTTAAACTCCTCTATCGTTATCGGCAATTGTTCGAAAGAAATTCCTCTGTCAACTAGCCTTTGAGCAAATCGTGTGATTTTAGGAACACCCAATTGGATTTTTTCCATAAATTCGACATTTTGAAAGACAAGACTTGGCTTCCCACCCTTAACTAGTTTCCCTTTTTCCATCACATAAACTTGGTCAGCAAATTCGGCCACGTCATCCATAAGGTGGGTTACTAAAACAATTGTTATGCCATCTTGATGAAGCTTTTTAAACAAGGCCATCAACTCTTTTCGACCAATTGGATCCAAACCAGCTGTCGGTTCGTCTAAGACCAAAATACTAGGCTCCATTGCCAAAATCCCAGCAATAGCAACCCTTCTCATCTGGCCACCTGAGAGTTCAAATGGACTTCGTTCAAAGAGTGATTCATCGATTCCTACTAAAGCTAGTTTTTCACGCGCAATAGCTTCTGCCTCTTCTACAGAAACTCCAAAATTTTGAGGGCCAAAAGCCACATCTTTTAGGACAGTTTCCTCAAAAATTTGATTCTCTGCAAACTGAAACACCAACCCAACTTGTTTGCGAATTTGGCGAATTTGCTTATTGACCGATGTTGGTGTGATCAATGTATCAAAGACACGAACACTTCCCTCTGTGGGAACTAGCAAACCATTTAAAAGCTGCAAAATTGTGGATTTCCCACTTCCTGTATGCCCAATAATAGCAGTATAGGAACCATCTTCTATGGTCAAACTGACATCTGACAAGGCAGCTGAGGCAAAGGGCGTTCCTTCCTGATAAGTATAACTAACATTGTCTAGAATAATTCCCATAAAGCCTCCTCGAGCTCCTCCTCGGTCAGGTAGTGCTCTGGTAATTTTAATCCATTATCACGCAGTGATTGTTTTAATTGGTTGACAAAGGGTTGATCTAAGCCAATTTGATCTAAATCTGATCTAGAAAATAACTCTCTAGGAGTGCTAGTTGACTCGACTTCTCCTTTTTTCATCACCAAAACTCTGTCACTCATGGCCACCTCATCCAGATCATGCGTAATGGAGATGACTGTCATCTGATGGTCTTTGCGAATCTTCTGGACTATCTTAATCAACTCTAATCGTCCCTCAGGGTCCAACATACTTGTAGCCTCATCCAAGATTAAAATATCTGGTCGCAGAGCAACAACACCTGCAATAGCTACTCTCTGCTTCTGACCTCCTGACAAGCGAGCTGGTTCCTTTTTAGCAAATTCAGCCATCCCAACCAATGATAAAGCCTCAGAAACGCGTTTCTTCATCTCTTCAAGTGGGATTCCTTGATTTTCCAGTCCAAAAGCAACGTCGTCTTCAACAGTTGCTCCTACGAATTGGTTATCAGGATTTTGAAAGACCATACCAATCTTACGTCTTTTTTCCCAGACATTTTCTGGAGTTAGGCAATCACCGTCTATCCAAATTTCTCCAGATTCAGCCTCGAGCAAACCATCAATCAAGCGAACTGTCGTTGATTTTCCACTACCATTATGACCAACGATAGACAACCATTCTCCACGTTTCACGTGAAACGAAAGGTTATGAACATCATAATGTTCTTGATCTGCCTGATATCGAAAAGACAGGTCTTTTATCTCAATAATCGATTCCATATCTAACGAAAGGTTCCTTTAAACAAATATGCGCTTCCCTTGAAATAATCATAACCAGAATAAACTGTGAAGAACAAGGCAATATAAAGAGTTATCTGACCAAGCACATTCCAGTGAAGTAGCAAGAATATAATCGCAAACATCTGACTAAATGTCTTGATTTTTCCAGGCATAGCAGCAGCTAGAACAGTACCTCCTGTTTCAACTAAGAGCAAGCGCAAACCAGTGACTGCAAGTTCACGGCAGATAATAACTGCTACCACCCAAGCTGGTGCCATCTTTAGACCGACCAACATGATAAAGGCTGACATGACCAATAATTTATCAGCCATTGGATCTGCAAATTTACCAAAATTACTAACCACTTGCCATTTTCTAGCTAAATAACCATCTAGATAATCAGTGATACTGGCAATAGCAAAAATAACTGCTGCTATTTTATGTAACACAGGAGATGGTCCAACTGATAGAAGGAGAATAAAAATCGGAATAAATAAAATTCTACCAAGCGTAAGCATATTAGGAATATTCTCTTTTTTCATGTTATCCTTCCTTTAGTTTGAACTTAATGTTAGAGTAATCCAACCAGTTTGACCAGTTAATTTTGAAGTGTCAATTTCCTTATTATCAATTTTCACCGACACTCCTTTAACAACACCCAATGTTATGGTTACTGGAGAACCTTTAGAAATGGTTGTTTTAGCTGTTTTATTATTAGGTTCAAGAGTCACTCCTCCTGCTAAATCAGTATCCGAAACACTAATCCAGCTTGTTGCATCCGTTACAGACAACTGAAGCTCCGCAGAATCTTTAGATGTCTTATATTCCACTGATAAAGCATCTCCCTGACCTGAAACAGTCAAAGTAGTTGCCTCACTCGAACTTGATGAACTAGTAGCTTGACTACTACTTGATGCTACACTACTAGAGCTACTTGTTGAACTCACAACACTATAAGTTGCCGCAGAAGACGCAGTTGGTTGGGTTTGAATATAATTCCACACATAGTAGGTTACAAAAATTAAAATTGATAAAGAAAAAAGAACAAAGTAAAATAGCGGGAGAAATGAATTTTTCTTTCGATTAGACCGTCTACGTCCTGAAAGTTCAATCTCATCTACATCAACTTCTTCATAAGTAATCATACTTCCCGAATCATAGGCATCTAGAACGATATTTTCATCTAATTCAACTGCCCAAGCATACTTTCTCAAAAATGAACGAGCATAAAAAGTACTCGGTAGTTTGTCAAAATCATCTGACTCCATTGCCTCCAACAAATCCAGCTGAATATCTGTCTTTCTGTGCAATTCCTCTAAGCTCAGTCCTTGGTTAATTCTTGCAAGACGTAAGACCTCACCAATTGTTTTTTTTCTCATACTTAACATTCCTTCTTTCTAGTGTATTTTCTAGCGATTATATCGGGAAAATTGTACAATCAACCATATCGCTATTATCTATCAAATCATGTCCAGCCTCTAGAACATCTTCTAAAGTAATTTCCTGCAAAAGTTTAGGAAGGTCAAACAGGGTAGAACCTGTATCGGTTGGATGATACTGAGTAGCAATGTATTCAAGAGAATCCATACTATGAAGAAATTCTCCATACATCTCAGTTTTTACAATATCCAAGTGATCCTCAGTTATATCCTCATCTTTAACAAAATTGCGAATAGCTTTACGAAATTGATGAGAAAGTGCCACAGGTTCCTTTGTATCCATTGTTAATATCACAAAATGGAAACGAGGATCTACTTCTATTTCTAGAGACAGGGAAGCATCCAGTTTACCTGTCTCATATAATTTTTGAAATCTTTGTGAAGTCCAACCGAACATCATTGTAAACAACAATTTCAATAAAAGATGATAACGATACTGATCTCGACTTCCGATATCTTCATTTCCTCTAATACCGATTGCTAGTTTTGGAGAAGCCACGTCCATCCGTAAACTTTCAGTAGTCTTTACAGGATGTAAAGGTATTTTTTCTCTCTTATACTCATGTTTTTTTTCTTGAGGATGAGATTTCTTAGCAAAATAATCTTCAAGCAGTTCAAAATCAAAATTCCCCACTAAAAAGATATTACTATTGACAGGTCTGTAAAACTCTTTAAAGTTCTCTTTTAAATCCTCCAAACAAATAGCATCAATAGAGTTTTCACTACCAACAATATCTGAAGCTAAAGGACTTTCTGGATAGAGATTTGCCAAAGTCTTGAAAAATAGACAAGAATCCGGATCATCCTGATACATCTCTCTTTCCTGTTGAATGATATCCTTTTCGTGCTCCACAGATTCTTCAGTCATATTAAAAGTAGTGACAAGTTCTTCTAGCAAATCTAAACACTCTAGAACATTTTCAGAAGTCGAGAAAAGATAGCTAGTGTTCGTAAAGCTCGTAAAGGCATTACTTTCAGCACCCAACTCTGTAAAAGCTGCCATAACATCTCCAGAATCTTCTCTTTCAAAAAGCTTATGTTCTAAGAAATGAGCGATTCCTTGTGGATATTGTTGTAAGTCCTTATCATCCACTGTAAACCTTGTGTCAACAGAACCTACTTGGACACTTACAACGCCATAAACCTCGTTAAAGTCCTTTTTAGGTAGTAAAGTAACTGTCAAACCATTTTCTAAGCTAGTTTGATACAAAGTTTCTTTTACAGCAGAATAATATTTCTTTTGAAAAGTAGGTCTGGTCATTCTGCTCCTTCCATAAAATAAATAGCCTGCAACTTAAAACTGTTTGCTACTTCACAAATTGCTTCTCTATCAACTTGTTCAAGCTTATCGATTAAAGTTTTTGTGTCAAGATTCTCCTTCCCAAAAAAAGTTGACAAATAATATTTATCGACGATAGAATCTTGATTATCCTGAGCAAGTAGTAAGAATCTACGAATCATTTGTTTAGTCTGATCAATTTCCTTATCTGTAAACTTGCCATTTTTTATGTCAAGCAACTGATGATTCATCAATTTTCTTACTTTGTTTCGATTTTGCCGATCAATTCCAGCAAATAGTCGTAAAAATCCACTAAAGAGATCCAAATGACTTGATACCGTATAGGCCAGTCCTTCTTTTTCTCGCACTTGGGTAAATAGTTTCGAATGAGGAAAGGCTCCTAAAAGACCATTGACAAGAAGCACTGCCATCTGTTCTTCATCACCATATGCCACTGAACTATGGTAGCCCATCTCTAAAACAGACTGTCCTAATCTCTTTCTAACAATACCTTCTCTAAGAATATTAGAATAGGGTTGCTGATATTGAATGTTTACAGCTGATTTACGACCTGTTAAAGGAAATTTATGTAAAAACTCTAAAACTTCAATTTCATTAAAATCACCTAGGAAGAAAATATCTATTTGGTCTTCTTTTAGCATTTTTTGATAGCTTGAAAAACATGTTTTTGAAGTCTCCTCTGAAATTCTAGAAATCAAATCTTTAGGAACTAGCTGCATTGATTCTTCTTGGAAAAACAATTGATCTAACTCTTTATGTGCAAAGAAGAATGGGTCTTCTAATTCTGATTCCAGCCTTGATAAGATCTGTTTTTTCTCGATGTCAAAAGCATTTTTCTCAAATCCATCCTCATCCGACAATGGTGTAAACAGAACCTGATGCAGTAATTCTAAAATTTGAGAAGTTAATACGTTTTTCTTACTTAAAAATTCATCACGCACATAGGTAATATTCAAATCCACAAGATGACTTTGTCCTCTTCGATAGGCGTGCGCTGACAAATCAGTTCCATACAAGGTTGCTAAACGTTTTCTAAACAGTTGAGCAGTTGGATAACTTTGGTTGGCAGTTTCAAGCATACTGGCACTTAACATGCGACTTGAAATTGAATCCAAAGACAATGGAGCTGTGAGACGCACAGTAATTTTATTAGTTTTAAATTTTTTTGATTGGATAAAATGCACTGTAATTCCAGGTACTAACTCCATCTCTTACCTCCTTCTACATAGAGTTCTATTATACCATGAAAAGAGAAAATTTTCTTGTTCTCTTTACCCCTTTTAGAATTAAAATCGCTTTCATTTCAAACGAATTTACCTCTGCCATTTCAAGGTAAAATATGGTATAATACCAAAGATTGAGGTGAACTATGGAATACAAACTATTTGAAGAATTTATCACTCTCCAAGCTCTCTTGAAAGAACTTGGTATTATACACAGTGGCGGAGCTATTAAATCCTTTTTAGCTGAGCATCATGTCTACTTTAATGGGGAATTAGAAAATCGTCGTGGGAAAAAAGTAAGAATCGGGGACTCCATCGACATTCCTGATATGAAAATCCACATCATTTTGACTCAGCCTAGTCAAGAAGAACAGGAAGAATATCTTCAAGAAAAACTTGAGAAAGAACGTGTGGCTAAACTTGTCAAAGAAATGAATAAGACGGTCAAAAAAAAGCCAACAAACAAGCATCAGGTATCCAAAACAAAAACTGCACCACGTTTCCCAGGTAGATAAGTATGTGGCTAAAAAACTTATCCATCAAGCAATTTAGAAACTATCAGAATACCGAAATTGAATTTAATCCTAAATTAAATGTATTTGTGGGTCGAAATGCTCAAGGAAAAACCAATCTTCTGGAAAGTATTTACTTTTTAGCTTTAACTAGAAGTCATCGGACAAAGACAGACAAGAATTTAATCCGATTTGAAGAAGAGCAGCTTCAAGTTTCTGGAATTCTTCAAAAACGAACGGCTACTGTACCACTTGAGATTGACTTGACTCCAAAAGGTCGGATTACTAAGGTCAATCACTTAAAGCAAGCTCGGCTATCTGACTATATTGGACACATGAATGTTGTTCTATTTGCACCCGAAGATTTACAACTTGTCAAAGGAGCACCAGCTATCCGACGTAAGTTTATAGATATGGAGCTAGGGCAAATCAAACCCATATACTTGTCAGATTTGTCAAGCTACAATCATGTGCTCAAACAAAGAAATACCTACTTAAAGTCAGCGAATCAGATTGACGAAACATTTTTATCTGTTCTAGATGAACAGCTAGTAGACTATGGTTGTCGGGTGATGATCCACAGAGAAGAATTTATCAAAAAAATGGAATCTTTTGGTCGTAAAAAACACTTTGATATTTCAGACCAATTAGAAGAGTTGTCAATTCGTTATCAACCATCTGTAAACTTCACTGACAAGGAAAAACTAGCAGAATCTTTCTATGCAGCACTTCAAAAAAGTAGAGCAAGAGATTTATTTAAGAAGAATACTGGAGTTGGTCCTCATCGGGACGATATGATTTTCTTAATCAATGGAATGGACACAAGCTTTGGAAGTCAAGGACAACATCGTAGCCTTGTTCTTTCTATTAAACTAGCTGAAATCGAATTAATGGAGAGCATTACAAAAGAATCGCCTATACTTTTACTTGACGATGTTATGAGTGAACTTGACAACACTCGTCAACTAAAATTATTAGAAACTATATCTCAAAATATTCAAACCTTTATTACAACAACTAGTTTAGAGCATCTTCAAAACTTACCTGATAATCTCAGTGTATTTACAGTAAAAGACGGTCAATTAGTTGTAAATTAATATTTACAGATGTGTAAAGATAAAAAATCTCCTGTTTAACAGGAGATTTTTTTGATTACATTGAGTAGTTTGGTGCTTCATTTGTGATTTGCACATCGTGTGGATGGCTTTCTTTTAAACCTGCACCTGACATTTCGATAAATTGAGCATTATCATGCAATTCTTTAAGGTTAGCTGCACCACAATACCCCATACCAGATCGAATACCACCAATCATTTGGAATACGATATCAGCTGCTGCTCCTTTGTAAGCAACACGACCTTCAATTCCTTCTGGAACCAGTTTGTTTGCTTCATTGACAGAGCCTTGGAAGTAACGGTCGCTTGAACCTTTCTTCATTGCAGCGATTGAACCCATACCACGGTATGTCTTGAACTTACGTCCTTGGAAGATTTCAGTTTCTCCTGGAGCTTCATCTGTTCCTGCAAACATTGATCCAAGCATTACTGCATTTCCACCAGCAGCAAGGGCTTTAACAATATCTCCAGAATACTTGATTCCACCATCAGCAATGATTGTTTTGCCATATTCACGTGCAACTGCTGCTGCATCATAGATAGCTGTAACTTGTGGAACTCCTACACCTGCGATAACACGAGTTGTACAGATTGAACCTGGCCCAATACCAACTTTAACAACGTCAACTCCTGCATCATAAAGGGCACGGGCTCCTTCAGCAGTAGCGATATTTCCAGCAATCAGTGTACGGTCTGGGAAATGGGCACGGATTTCAGCGATTTTACGAAGAACCCCTGCAGAGTGTCCGTGTGCTGTATCGATGACAATTGCATCTGCTCCTGCTTCAAAGAGGGCTTCAGCACGTTCAAAAGTATCAGAAGTTACACCTACTGCACCAGCAACTAGAAGACGACCAAACTCATCTTTAGCTGCATTTGGAAACTCAATCACTTTTTCAATATCTTTAATCGTGATCAAGCCAGAAAGACGACCTTCTTCATCAACCAAAGGAAGTTTTTCAATACGGTGTTCTTGAAGAATGCTCTCAGCTGTTTCAAGATCTGTTCCAACAGGAGCAGTAACAAGATTCTCACTGGTCATATGATTTGAGATTGGTTGATTGTAATCTGAAATAAAACGAAGGTCTCGGTTTGTTAAAATACCAACCAATTTACGATTTTCAAGAGTTTCAACCACTGGAACACCACTGATACGGTAACGTCCCATGAGTTCATCTGCTTCTGCAATTGTATGCTCTGGAGTCAAGAAGAATGGATCAATGATAACACCATTTTCAGAACGTTTTACCTTACGAACTTCATCTGCCTGCTGTTCAATAGACATATTTTTATGGATAACACCAAGACCACCTGCACGCGCAATAGCAATGGCCATTTGGCTTTCTGTTACAGTATCCATCGCAGCTGTAATAATTGGGATATTTAAAGTCAGATTATCAGCCAATTTCGTTGTTAAATCCGCATCATTAGGCAACACATGGCTCTCTGCTGGAATAAGCAATACATCATCAAAGGTAAAACCTTTTTTCAAAAATTTAGTGTCCCAATTAGACATTGAAGTTTCCTCTTTTCTTTCTTTTTGAGCTTGACGCTTTTTGTATTGTATCTATCATACCATTCTATGAAAATTTGTCAATTATATTGATAATAGATAATGTAAAAAACTATCCCTTTAATTTTAAAGAAGAGATAGTTTTAGAGTTCGTATTTTATCTATTAATGAAAGTAATTTAGACCCATTGCTGATTTTACTTCTGATAGCGTTTGGCCAGCAACTTCTCGAGCTTTTTCACTACCTTTTTGTAACATATTATACACTTCACCCATATCTTTAGCATATTCTAGGCGACGTTCACGGATTGGACCAAGTTCACGTTCTAGGATTTCAAGTAGATACCGTTTTGTCTTAACATCACCTAGACCTCCACGTTGATAATGCTCTTTCATGTCAGCAATTTCTTGAGCATCTTCAGGACGTCCGAATACGTCTAAGTAATGGAAAACCATATTTCCTTCAATCTTACCTGGATCCTCAACACGAATGTGATCTGGATCTGTATACATACTCATTACTTTCTTACGCAAAGTATCTGCATCATCTGACAAGTAGATACCATTATTAAGCGATTTAGACATTTTGGCATTTCCATCCAGACCAGGTAAGCGACCTGCTCCTTCATTTTCAGGATAAATTCCTTCCGGTTCTACTAAAACATCACAATTATAGGCATGATTGAATGAACGCACAATCTCACGCGTTTGTTCAATCATCGGTTTTTGGTCTGTACCTACAGGAACATAGTTAGCCTTAAAAGCTGTGATATCTGCTGCTTGAGCAATTGGATAAACTAAAAATCCAGTTGGAATACTTTCTCCAAATCCTTTCTGAGCAATTTCTGTCTTTACAGTAGGATTACGCTCCAGACGAGCCAAAGACACTAGATTCATGTAATACATAGACAACTCTGCCAATTCTGGAATTTGACTTTGAATGAAAATCGTTGATTTGTTAGGATCCAATCCCACTGAAAGATAGTCCAAAGCAACATTCCCAATAGACTCTACAATAGTTTGTGGATCTTTTGCATGGTCAGTTAAAGCTTGCTGGTCAGCCAAAAAAACAAACATGTCATATTTATCTTCTTGCTGTAATAAGACACGATTTTTTAAGCTACCAACGTAGTGCCCAATATGTAATTTCCCCGTTGGACGATCTCCTGTTAAAATAATGGGTTTATTCATCTTATTCTCCTTTGATATAGTCCTTTCAATTATAGCATTTTTTTGATAAAAAGACAGGTAATTTTTTTTATCAAATAATTACGATTTCAACTCCTCAACTGTAAACTATCTGTAAACATTCTTTACAAATAATTGACAGAGAAAAATTTGAATATTTGCTGATTTTCTAGTAGAATTATAGTATTACATATAATAGGAGAAAAAAATTGCTAACAGTATCTGATGTTTCACTACGTTTTAGTGATCGCAAACTTTTTGATGAGGTCAACATCAAATTTACAGAAGGAAACACATATGGTTTAATTGGTGCTAACGGTGCAGGTAAATCAACATTTTTAAAAATCTTAGCTGGTGATATCGAACCTACAACTGGTCATGTTTCTCTTGGACCTGATGAACGTCTTTCTGTGCTTCGTCAAAATCACTTTGACTATGAGGATGAACGTGTTATTGATGTTGTTATCATGGGTAATGAAAAACTATACAACATCATGAAAGAAAAAGATGCTATCTATATGAAAGCAGACTTTACTGATGAAGATGGAGTTCGTGCAGCTGAGCTTGAAGGAGAATTTGCTGAACTAGGTGGTTGGGAAGCTGAGAGTGAAGCTTCACAACTCTTACAAAACTTGAATATCCCTGAAGATCTTCATTACCAAAATATGAGTGAACTCGCAAATGGAGACAAAGTGAAAGTACTCCTTGCTAAAGCTCTATTTGGTAAACCAGATGTTCTTCTTCTAGACGAGCCGACCAACGGTTTGGATATCCAATCTATTACTTGGTTAGAAGATTTCTTGATTGATTTTGATAACACCGTTATTGTCGTGTCCCATGACCGTCACTTCTTGAACAAAGTATGTACTCACATGGCCGACCTTGACTTTGGAAAAATCAAACTCTATGTCGGAAACTACGACTTCTGGAAAGAATCTTCTGAGCTTGCTGCTAAATTGCTAGCAGACCGTAATGCTAAAGCAGAAGAAAAAATTAAGCAACTCCAAGAATTCGTTGCTCGTTTCTCTGCTAATGCTTCTAAATCAAGACAAGCAACATCACGTAAGAAAATGCTTGATAAGATTGAACTTGAAGAAATTGTGCCATCCAGTCGTAAATATCCATTTATCAACTTTAAAGCTGAACGTGAAATCGGAAACGATCTCTTGACAGTAGAAAATCTATCTGTCAAGATTGATGGCGAAACTATTCTTGACAACATCAGCTTTATCTTGCGTCCAGGTGACAAGACAGCTCTTATCGGTCAAAACGACATTCAAACAACTGCATTGATTCGTGCTATTATGGGTGATATTGACTATGAGGGAACTGTCAAGTGGGGAGTTACAACTAGTCGCTCTTACTTACCAAAAGACAATTCAGCTGATTTTGCTGGTGGTGAATCTATTCTTGACTGGCTCCGTCAATTTGCAAGTAAAGAAGAAGATGATAATACCTTCTTGCGTGGTTTCCTTGGTCGTATGCTCTTCTCTGGGGATGAGGTTAACAAACCTGTAAATGTATTATCAGGGGGAGAAAAAGTGCGCGTGATGCTATCGAAACTCATGCTTTTGAAATCAAATGTTCTTGTACTTGACGATCCTACAAATCACTTAGATTTGGAATCTATTTCAAGCTTGAACGATGGATTGAAAAACTTCAAAGAATCTATCATCTTCGCCAGCCATGACCATGAATTCATTCAAACATTGGCTAACCACATTATTGTCCTATCTAAAAACGGTGTAATCGACCGTATTGATGAAACCTATGATGAATTCTTAGAAAATGCTGAAGTACAAGCAAAAGTTAAAGAACTTTGGAAAGACTAAATAATACTTTAAAACTCAGTTGGATTAACCAACTGAGTTTTCTATCATTCTATGAGGTAACATGAAAACATTTTTTAGAAACTATTGGACCTATTTTATTTCTTTCATCATTCCCCTAGTAATTATGTTCGGAGTCTATCTTTCTCAATGTATCCACTGGAACAGTGATACTTCACCTTTATTAGGGGATGGATTTCATCAATATGTTATTTTTGATCTTAATCTTCGTAATATTTTACATGGGAGTGATAGTCTATTTTATACTTTTACCAGTGGTCTAGGTCTCAATTTTTATGCCTTGTCCAGTTATTATCTTGGTAGTTTTCTATCACCTCTTGTTTATTTTTTTGATTTATCAAGCATGCCAGACGCAGTTTATCTATCAACCTTGTTGAAATTTGGCTTGATAGGTCTGTCAACCTTTTTTAGCTTGAGTATAATATTCAAAAATTTACCAACACCACTCAGATTATCTTTATCTACCTCTTATGCTTTAATGAGCTTTACAGTTAGTCAACTTGAGATTAAAACCTGGTTAGATGTTTTTATTTTAATCCCCTTAATTTTAACTGGTTTACATCTACTCATAACGGAAAAAAAACGTATTCTATACTTTACAAGTTTGTCAATATTATTTATCCAAAACTACTATTTTGGTTATATGACTGCCCTGTTTTTGGTAGTTTGGTATTTTTGCCAACTTTCCTGGGATTTTAAAAGTCGCAAGTTCTCTTTCCTTGATTTTTTCCTAACATCCTTACTCGCTGGTTTAACAAGTTTCATCATGACACTCCCAACCTTGTTTGATTTAAGAACTCATGGTGAAAAACTAACCGCTATTACAAAAATAAAAACAGATGCCAGTTGGTACCTAGATCTATTCGCTAAACAATTTATTGGTGCTTTCGATACAACTAAATATGGTTCTATCCCAATGATTTTTGTTGGCCTCCTTCCTTTTATCTTAACAATTGTATTCTTTACATTAAAATCAATTAAGTTTCACGTGAAACTATGCTATGCAACTCTACTCATTATCATCATTGCTAGTTTTTATCTAGAAGTCTTAGATTTATTTTGGCAAGGAATGCACGCGCCAAATATGTTTCTTCATCGCTATGCGTGGATTTTCTCTACTCTTTTGATTTATATATCTGCGGAAGTTTTAAATAGATTTAAGGATATTAAGTTATGGAATATTTTATTCTCAATAACTTTACTTTTATCTGGCTATCTGGCAACCATTTATTTTAAAAATCATTATTCCTTTTTAACTAAACTAAATATACTCTTAACGCTTGAATTCTTAGTGGTATACTTACTGTTATTATTAGCACTTATTAAAAAACTGATTTCTCTAAAAATCTTTTCAATTCTTATTTTGATCTTTACAGTAAGTGAAGTTAGTTTTAATACTTCATCTCAACTAAATGGAATTACTAAAGAATGGGGATTTGCTTCTCGTAGTACCTATGATAAAGATATTCCAAGTATGGAAGCTATTTTGGAGTATACCAAACAGCAACCAGATACATTTACACGAACTGAAAAGTTACAAACTCAAACTGGAAACGATAGCATGAAATTTAACTACAATGGCATCTCACAATTTTCATCTGTTCGTAATCGTTCTGCAAGTACAACGTTAGATAAGTTGGGTTTTAAATCTTCAGGTACCAACCTTAATCTTCGTTATGCAAATAATACTATCATTGCAGATAGTTTATTTGGAATCAGCTACAATATTTCTGAAGCCTATCCAGATAAATATGGTTTTCATCCAAGCTATCAAAAAGATAATCTAACCCTTTATAAAAATCAATTCGCTCTCCCAATTGCTTTTGCTACACAGTCTCTTTATAAAGATGTCACTTTTAATGACCATACTCTTGATAACCAAACTCAATTTTTAAATGAAATTGCTGGCTTAAATGAAGAGTACTTTTATCCGATAGATCATCATACAGACTCTGGTGACAGCGTGGTCAATCTAAACGGAACTGATACTGAAGATGCAACTATCAGCTATAGTATTGAAGTACCTGATAATAGTCAGGTTTACCTTTCCATGACTAAGCTAAATTTTTCAAATGATAAGAAAAAGCAAGTTGACATCATTGTCAATGGTGAAAAAAAATCCTTTACCACAGATAATGCTTTTACATTTTTTAATCTTGGATATACAGAACATAAACAAACTTTTGATATCCAGGTTAAGTTTCCAGGAAATGCTCAAGTATCATTTGAATCTCCAACTTTCTATCGTTTAGATACTAAAAAGTATACAGGGGCAATTAGTAAAATAAAAGAAAATCCAGTAGAAGTGAGCTCTTATAAAAATAAAGTCATTGTAAAATATAAGGTAAAGAATGAAACATCGATCTTTTTCACAATTCCTTACGACCAAGGTTGGTCTGCTTATCAAAATGGTAAAAAATTACAAATTCAACAGGCACAAACTGGATTTATGAAAATTGATGTTCCTGAAGGTGAAGGAACTATTACCCTTTCCTTTATACCAAAAGGATTTGTTGCTGGTGCAAGTTGTTCTCTTATAGCCATTATTGTCTTTATTTTTTATGATATTCAAAGAAAAAAATATTCTAGATAAAAAAACTATCGACCGAATTGGTCGATAGTTTTTAATCTTCTTCAACTTTTTTAGATTGGTAGGAAAGCATTCCTAAAGCAACAAAAATCATTATTGTAAAGATAAGGAAAATAATCTGACTATGAATATTACCTGTCATAGAAATGGTTTGTCGTAGACCTGAAACTGAATAACTCATAGGTAACCATGGGTTAATAGTTTTAAAGAATTGATTCGTCAAAGCTAAAGGATAAGTTCCTGCACTTGATGCTAATTGAAGGAGTAATAAAATTAAGGAGAAGAAGGCGCCTAGGCGAGAATTCCATGTTGTCAATGCTGTTACCATCGCCATGAAAGCAAGACTGGTTAAAATAATCAAAGCAAAGGTCTTGAATTCGTGAACTGCAGTCAGTCCGATTAAATGTACTCCACCATAAACTAATACTCCTGCCAAACCAGCAATGATACCGTTAATTTCAAAGCGAGACTTAAACCAAGCCCAGCGACTTTCTGGATGGCGCCCAGAAGGCAATTTAGCAAAAATCATATTAGTTGAAATAGCAGCAACAAAAAGAGCAACTGATATCATATATGGAGCCATGGCAATTCCATTAACTGCTACTTGATCCGTATCAGTTTTTGAAAGACTTAGAGGATCAGCTAGTAAATCTGCATTTGTTGGTTCAGTTGAAGCCTGTTTCAATTGTCCCTCAGCCTCTGTCAAACCTTGATTTAATTGACTTGAACCATCACTTAATTTTCCAAGTCCTGATTGTAGAATTTCTGATCCTTGAGCAAGTTGATCTGCTCCACTAGCTATTTTTTCAGAACCATTAGATAGTTTATTTGCACCAGAAACTAGCTGGTCTGATTTATCAGCTAATTGTTGAGAGCCCGCTTGTAATTGATTAAATCCAGCGGTTAAATCTGATGTTTTATTATTTACTTGGTTGACACCTGATGCAAGTTTATCAATTCCTGTTGCTAATTCTGGTGCATTCTCTGCTAACTTAGCAGTAGCACCTGTCAATGTAGAAGATTTTTCTGTCAACTGATTAGAACCTTGTAGCAACTTATTGAAACTTCCTGTCAAGTTCGAATTTTTCGAACTCAACTGACTTGCTCCTAAAGCTACTTGGTCTACTGATTTTGTGTAGTTGTCAATACCAGATGTAAGAGTTTGACTAGCTGGCAATAATTGACCATCAATTGCTGTTTGAACCTGTGTTAATCCACTTAACAAACTTGTCAATGTTGAAGAAGCAGTTGGTAATAATTGACTTGAGTGATTCTTTAATTGAGTTAGACTATCTGTTTGAGTGGTTACATTTTCTAAAGAAGATTGTAACGTTTGAACTGTAGTTAAAATTGTTCGTGCTGACTCACTAGTAGAAGATGATGGATTAGAAACCACAGAAGTTATCTCTGCCTGTTGGTCAGGAGTTAAGCTTTGATAAGCACTAGTAGATTGAATAGCTGACAAAGTAGTTTCTTTTTCAGCTTGATTTGAAGTAATGATGCTTTGTGCTGAATTTATAATCGTTGATAGACTACTAGAAAGCTGGTTTGTTACTTGTGTTATCTCTCCACTATCTGCTGTTTGAATATTTTGAATAGCTTGATTAAATTGCTCTAAACTAGTTGCTAATTGTTTAATCTGATCTTTTTGTTGGTTTGCACCATCTAATTGAGTAGAAAGTTCTTGAATACCTTGATTAAGTTGTGTTAATCCTGTACGTAGAGTCTCTGATTTTGTAGAAATCTGATTTGCACCTGATGATAGACTTTGAACTCCATTTGTATAAGTATCAATACCAAGTGAAAATTGATTTAATCCTGAATTGAGTTGAGAAACACCACCTGTATAGGCTTGTGTGCCTGCATCAAGTTGAGTCAATCCTGATACCAGTGCCGGTGTCTGTGAATTCAGTTGGTTTAATCCATTGTCGATTTGTGAAATAGCGCTGGTATATTGATTTAAACCAGTATTAAAATTACCAAGACCAAGATTTAACTGATTTACACCAGCTGTATAGGTTCCTAAACCTGTAGATAATTGATCAGCACCATTAGAAAATGTGAGACTCGATTGAGCTAGGGTTTGAAGATTGGTTGATAAGGTTTGACTACCATCAGAAAGCTTATTAGAACCATCAGCCAACTGTAAACTTGCATTTGCAGCTTGAGATAAACCAAGTTTTAAATCCCCCATCTTATCAAATAAAGCTTTGGTATAAGATTGAGCAACTTTAGTAGCCACAGTCTGTTTGATTTGTGTCATGGCAGAATCACTCATCTTGCTTGCAATAAAACTATGACCACTTGATGTCTGATAGTCAATCGTCATCTGTTCAGGATGATTTGTAAGGATAGAAGAAGCTTTCTCAGAAAGATTACTTGGCAACGTTACAACCATGTAATAATCTCCATCCCGCAGTCCTCTTTCTCCCTCACCTTCATCTACAAAATGAAAATCCAGACTATCACTATCTTTTAAATTAGACACCATGTCTTCACCAATAGTGAGTTTTTCATCATTATAAGTAGCAGCTTGATCCTTATTAACAATTGCTACAGGTAACTCCGAAAGTTTACCGTATGGATCCCACATTGATGATAAGAAAATGATATTGTAAAGAGCTGGAATTAAGGAAATTCCTATCATGACAATAATAAATGTCGGTTTTTTAAAGATTGCTTTCCATTCTTTAAACATATTGTCTCCTTTTTTAAACTACTTGTCTAAATTTTTGATATAATAGATTATACATAAAAAAATTAAAAAGACAAGATAAAAAATCAATTTTTAAACACATTGTCTAAAAATGTTCATATGGAGGGAACATGCAAGAAAGTAATAAACGATTAAAAACCAAGCGCATTATCGAAAATGCCATGGTAGAATTATTGATGGAACAACCATTCGATCAGATTACAACTGTTAAATTAGCACAAAAAGCTGGAATTAGCCGCTCCAGTTTCTATACTCATTACAAAGATAAATACGATATGATTGAACATTACCAAAGTAAACTATTTCATACCTTCGAATATATCTTTCAAAAACATGCTAATCACAAACGAAATGCTATTCTAGAAGTATTTGAATACTTAGAATCAGAACCACTTCTAGCAGCTCTTTTATCTGAAAATGGAACCAAGGAAATTCAAAATTTCTTGAGAAATAAACTTCACATCCTACTGAGCACAGACCTTCAAAAACGTTTTATGCAACTCAAACTAAATGAAATAGAATTAGAATACAGTAGCGTCTACCTGACAAATGCTCTCTTTGGAGTCTGTCAAACCTGGATTGCCCACGGAAAAAAAGAAAGTCCACAAGAAATCACGGACTTTTTGATGAAAATGTTAGGGGATACAAATTAATAAAAAGCTCTATAATAGTTATAGGAAATCAAACCCCTATGGATATTATGGAGCCTATTTTGTTGTTCTTATTAGGCTAAGGCAATACAATTTTCTTAGTTTTATTTTCGGACAAAAATCATTCTTTCTCAATATATTGAATATGCCTCCCCTCATTACATCGAACAAAGAATCAAAAAAGGAACACCAAATTAGTGTTCCTTTCATCTGACTCCGCCAGTAGGACTCGAACCTACGACATCATGATTAACAGTCATGCGCTACTACCAACTGAGCTATGGCGGATTAAATAGTCCGTACGGAATTCGAACCCGTGTTACCGCTATGAAAAGACGATTTCTTAACCAACGGACCCTCTACCTGTAGCAGATATAACCATTATATCAATTTATCAAAAATTGTCAATTACTTTTTTTGGTTTTTAGCCATTAGTTCTCTCAATTTTTTTGTTTTTAGACGAGAGATAGGACAACGATGATCTTCATAAAATACAACTTCCATTTTTTTACGATCAATTTCTCTCACATTACCAATATTGACTAAAAATGACTTGTGAGCTAGATAAAAACGTTGGGTTTCCTTATCCTTTTCTTGAATATCTGTCATTGTTCCATAGAATTCTTTTGCAAAATTCTTACCTACAATCCGTAATTTATGAGAAGTTCCAGTTGTTTCAATGTAGAGAATATCATGATAAGGAATACAAAGATCATTTCCTTTGTAACTATAATCAAAATAATCAACGACTGATTGGTTTTCAAGTAAAGTAGTCTTAGTGTAAAGCACACAGTCGGCAACTCTATTTTTAAAAACTTGATCACTGGTTTCTTTATCAATGAAATCCAATGCTGAAACTTTGTATTTATAAGTCAAGGTAGCAAATTCAGATCGACTTGTAATAAAAACAATAATGGCATAAGGATTGCGGTGACGAATAAATTGAGCAACCTCAAATCCTTTTCTCTCAATCCCATTGATATCAATATCTAGAAAATAAAGCTGATTGACTTCATCATGCTCTACATATTCCATAAATTCTCTTACTTTTCCTGTTGTTTTATAGGAGATAGGAATATTTGTTTCCTTAGAAATTTTATTTAGAGTTGTTTCCAACCTTACTTGGTGTTCTATAATATCTTCTAAAATCAATACTTTCATATCAGTTCCCTCTTAAATCTAATTACTTGTTTAAATACATCATTATCAATTTCTGTTTCTAAAATAACATTGTCATATTTTCCTAAAATTTCTTTAACATTATTAAGTCCAAGTCCTCTATGTCTTCCTTTAGTTGAAAATCCTAATTCAAATAAATCTTCGGATTTTACCTTTCTTTTTTTACAAGAGTTTTGGATGACAACTAGAGTTTCAAGATCCAACTTGATAATAGCTACCTCTAGTTGTTTCTGATAGCTTTCAACTGCTCCCTCAACGGCATTATTGAGCAGAACACTCATCACGCGCACCAAATCTAACAATTCCATGGACAAAGGAGTAATGACATCTTTTACCTCTAGTGTGTACTCTACATTATTAGTTTTCGCATTGACAATAGATTGAGCAATCAAACTACGAAGAGCTGAATCCTCAATATTATTCAAATCGAAATAAGTATACTTATCTGAACGTAATTTTTGATTCGCCTTTACAAGAACTTCACTGTAAACTCTGTCAATTTCTTGTAAATCTTTACTTTCGATCGCCATTCTTAAGCTGACAAGCATGCCTGTATAATCATGGCGAAAACCACGAATTTCATTATATAAGGCAACAATCTCATCCGTGTAAGTTTGTAAGTGTTTTTGCTCAAACTTCTTTTGTTCCAATTCAATTTCTTTTTCTATCTGAACTTTATGAGAATTCATGGAGAAAAAAGTCAAAAGTAGGCCAACAAAAACAATGGATGATAAAATACTTCCAAAACCATTTAAGTGACGAATCGTACTCACAATATCTGAAGTGAAAGAGACAACGTGTAGAAAAATAAATGCAAAGAGCACTTTCTTCAGAAAAGGATATAGATAGTCTTTATCAAAATATTTAAATTCGAGATGGAAATAAGACACAACAACTTTAATAACCAAATAAGTTAAGATCAGGATAAATAGAGAAAAATAATTGTTATACTTCAATGCAAACTCATCTCCTGTAATAGATGATAAGGTTACTGATAAAAAGTTATTAGTACTATTATATAAAAGAGAAAATAATAGACTGATAAAAATTCCCTTAGATTTCTCATACTTCTTAAATCCAACAAAGTAACCAAATAGGAGGAAAGGAAATAAAAATTTAGACAAACTAAAACTATCTAATTTCAAGAAATAGAGAATTATTTCCAATACTAATGGTATTAGAAATATATAAAGACTAAAAAAATATTGGTCTTTTCTAGTTGCTTTACAAACCCATTCATGAATTTTACTAATAATAAAAACATAAACAATAGCAATTACTAATCCGAATAAATTCATTATTTCCCACCTTTATTTTTACTTACTTTCTTTTTGGAAAAAGAAAATTATTTATTGTATATGGAGGTCTCCATTCCCCACCTCTGATTTCCTGCAGTTCTTTTTCGTTCAATTCTTGGAAATCTTTCATTTGAGCAAAATCTGTATTCTTTTTCATAATATAAACTCCTATAATGTTTTTCTTGTAAATTAACTTACAAAAATATTATATAAAATCTACGATACCTATAGAGAATTATTTCTCAAATGCTCAAATTTTATTCTGAAATGTCAAATTTTTACAAAAAAAGCTGGGATTTTTTCCCAGCTTACGATTTAACACTGATCCCAGCAGGATTCGAACCTGCGACCGTTCGCTTAGAAGGCGAATGCTCTATCCAGCTGAGCTATGAGACCTTACTAATCTATCTTATCAAAAAAAGCTAGCTTAGTCAATCATCTATTTATGATAGGGAGAGCCCTGTTGAATCGAAAACGCTCTATAAATTTGTTCTACTAAGACTAATCTCATTAGTTGATGAGGAAGCGTCAATCTCCCAAAACTAACAGAGAGATTGGCTCTTTTTTTCACCTCTGGAGATAGTCCTAAACTCCCACCAATGATAAAAGTGATTGTCGAAAATCCATTGATAGAAGCCCTTTCAAGCTGCTTACTGAACTCTTCAGAAGAAAAAGTGGTTCCTTCAATAGCTAAAACAACTACAAAATCACGTTCCCCTACTTTAGCAAGAATGCGGTTCCCTTCCAAATCCAAAATCTTTTGATTTTCAGATTCGCTGGCCCGATCTGGTGTTTTTTCATCAGCCAACTCAATCATTTCTAGATTAGCAAATCGTGAAATTCTCTTGGAGTATTCTGCTATGCCATCTTTGAGATATTTTTCTTTCAGTTTTCCAACTGTTACCACTTTAATTTTCATTCTTCTATTCTAACATATTCACACTCAATTTCACATCTTATTCACAGATAAGATTTTGAAAAACTTCAATAAATTCACAGGTTTTCGGAAGTTATCCACAAGTTGTGAAAAACTTTTTGTTTTTAAGCTTGGATTAAGCTAGCTATTTTATACTTTCATTGATTAAAAAACATGGAGGCTTCTATGAAAAACTTAAAAACTAGTTCCAAAAAATGGGGACAACTTTTAGTAGTCATTCTCATTAGCTTTTTTAGTGGTATTTTAGGTACTTTTACCACATTGCAGCTCAGTCAAAAACAAAATAGTGGTACGACAACTACAACGACTGTCAGCAAAACAGCTGTAAAAAATGAAAACTCAACTACACAGGCAGTCGATAAAGTTAAAGATGCTGTTGTATCTGTCATTACTTACTCATCAAATTCTCAAAATAGTTTACTCGGATCTGATGAAACTGATACAGATACCAATGCTGAACAAGTATACAGCGAAGGTTCTGGGGTCATTTATAAAAAGGAAGGGGATACTGCCTACCTTGTAACCAATACTCACGTTATTAATGGCGCTAAAAAAGTTGATATTCGTTTAGCAGATGGCACAAAAGTCCCTGGTGAAATTGTGGGTTCTGATACTTATTCAGATATTGCCGTTGTAAAAATTGCTGCAGATAAGGTCACAACAGTAGCCGAATTTGGTGATTCTAGTCAACTAACAGTTGGAGAAACAGCTATTGCAATCGGAAGTCCTCTAGGTTCTGAATATGCCAATACTGTGACACAGGGGATTGTATCAAGTTTAAATAGAAATGTCTCTCTAAAATCTGAAGACGGACAAGCTATCTCAACCAATGCTATCCAAACAGATACAGCTATTAACCCTGGGAACTCAGGTGGTCCTTTGATTAATATCCAAGGTCAAGTTATCGGTATTACATCAAGTAAGATTGCCTCTAATGGTGGAACATCTGTCGAAGGTCTTGGTTTTGCCATTCCTGCAAACGACGTAATCAATATTATTAAGCAGTTGGAAAAAGATGGAAAAGTAACTCGACCTGCTCTTGGAATCCACATGGTTAACTTATCAAATCTTAGTACAACTGATCTTCAAAAACTAAAACTTCCTGGAAATGTTACTTCTGGTGTAGCTATTCGTTCTGTTCAAAAAAATATGCCTGCCAATGGACATCTGCAACAATATGACGTCATTACAAAAATAGATGATAAAGCTATTTCTTCCACTACTGAATTGCAAAGTGCTCTATATAGTCATTCTATTGGAGACAGTATGACTGTTACTTACTACCGTGATGGTAAGGAAGAAACAACAACTATTAAATTAGATAAAAGTACTAGTGATTTAGATAAGTAGTTTACAGATATGTAAAGTTGCTTTACAGAATATCTAAGTTGTGTTAATGTAGAATTATGGAAGAATTTAAAATTGTTCAAATAAAAGATATTCAAAAAAATCCCTATCAACCTCGTAAGGAATTTTCAGAAGAAAAAATTCAAGAACTGGCACAATCTATTAAGGAAAACGGCTTGATTCAGCCTATTATCGTTAGAAAATCTCCAGTACTTGGATACGAAATTCTAGCTGGAGAAAGACGGTATCGTGCTTCAATTGCTGCTGGACTTTCAGAAGTTCCAGTCATTGTTAAGCAACTTTCTGATCAAGATATGATGCTTCATTCTATCATTGAGAATCTCCAACGAGAAAATTTAAATCCTATCGAGGAAGCTAAAGCATATCAATCCTTAATTGATAAAGGTTTTACCCACACAGAAATTGCTGAAAAAATGGGGAAATCTCGACCTTATATTACAAACCTAGTTCGATTGTTAGGATTACCTAAACATATCCTGACAGAAGTTGAAAGTGGTAGACTTTCTCAAGCTCATGCTAGACTCCTCATTCAATTATCAAGTGATAAACAAGATAAACTCTTGAATCGTATTCAAACTGAAAATCTCTCTGTTCGACAAGTTGAACAAATACTACAAAAAACGAAGAAGAGCAGCAAAAAAGAAAAAGACCACTTTGTCAAAGACGAAGAGCAAAAATTGAAAAAAATACTCGGATTAGATGTTCAGATTAAGCTACAAAAAAAAGATAGTGGTAAAATTTCAATTTCCTTCCATAACCAAGATGAATACCAACAATTTATTAACAGCCTGAAATAAGGCTGTTATTTTAGTATTCTTAACGAACATGGTTATCCACTGCATTTTAGTTTTTAAAAGCCCAGTATTTCAGAATTTTTCTTAGTTATCCACATTTTGTGGATAACATTTAAAAACATTGTTAATTGTTTTCCACAACTTGTGGAAAAATAATCTTATCTATGGTAAAATGATTCTATCAATAAACCTTTTAAATTCTATAGTAAAGGAGGAGGAAATCATTGAAGGAAAAACAATTTTGGAATCGTCTTTTAGAACTTGCACATGATAAATTAACTCAGTCAGTTTATGATTTCTATATTTTAGACGCAAAACTGGTTAAAGTTGAAGAAAATACTGCAACGATTTTCTTACCCCGCGATGAAATGCAGATATTCTGGGAACGAAATATCAATGGGATACTTTTAGCAGCAGGTTTTGAAATCTATGATACTGAAATAAAAGCTCATTATATCTTCACGAAAGTTGAAGAAGCTAGCTCACAAGTAGCTTTCGAGTCTGAACCTGGCAACGATTATCAACCAAGTCAATCCACTATTCCATATTCTGAAACTGGACTCAAGGAAAAGTATACTTTCGATAATTTTGTTCAAGGGGATGGTAATGTTTGGGCTAAGTCTGCTGCTTTGGCTGTTTCTGAAGATCCAGGATTAACTTACAATCCTCTATTTATCTACGGAGGGCCTGGACTTGGAAAAACTCACCTGTTAAATGCCCTTGGAAATGAAATTCTAAAAAAGAGCCCAAATGCGCGTGTAAAATACATACCTGCTGAAAGTTTTATTAATGAATTTCTAGAGCATTTGAGACTTAATGATATGGAAAAATTCAAGAAAACTTACCGTAGTTTAGACCTCCTACTCATTGATGATATTCAATCACTTAGTGGAAAGAAAGTACAAACTCAGGAAGAGTTCTTCAATACATTTAATGCCCTTCACAATAATAATAAACAGATTGTTTTGACGAGCGATCGTAGGCCTGAACATTTAGAGAGTCTACCTGAACGTCTGGTCACGCGCTTCTCGTGGGGATTAACGACAGATATCACACCACCTGATTTTGAAACACGTATTGCTATTTTACAGAGTAAGACTGAACATCTCAACTATCATTTTCAGAATGATACACTCGAATATTTGGCTGGACAGTTTGACTCTAACGTGCGAGAACTCGAGGGAGCACTCAACGATATCAGCCTAATGGCCAAAGTCAAAAAGATTAACGATATCACAGTTGACATTGCAGCTGAAGCTATTCGTGCTCGTAAACAAGACGTTAGCAAAATGATCGTGATTCCAATTGATAAAATCCAGACAGAAGTTGGAAACTTCTATGGTGTTAGTGTCAAGGAAATGAAAGGAACTAGACGTGTTCAAAATATCGTTTTAGCCCGTCAAGTTGCCATGTATCTAGCCAGAGAAATGACTGATAATAGCCTTCCTAAGATTGGAAAAGAGTTTGGTGGTAAAGACCACACAACGGTCATTCACGCTCATGGAAAAATCAAATCCATGCTTGAAACAGATGATAATTTACGTATAGAAATTGAAAACATCAAAAAGAAAATTAAATAACTTGTGGATAACTTTTTAAAAAATCTCTTATTTATCCACATCTTTTAAACAAGGCTCTGTCCTTGAGTTTTCTTAATTACAAGTGTTTTTCCACAGATTTCACACGCTCTATTATTACTATTATCCTTCTAATAATAAAAAGAATAAAGGAGAATCCATGATTCATTTTTCAATTAATAAAAACTTATTTTTACAAGCCTTAAATACAACAAAGAGAGCTATTAGCTCAAAGAATGCAATTCCTATTTTATCGACTGTAAAAATTGATGTTACCAATGAAGGAATTACCTTGATTGGATCAAATGGTCAAATCTCAATCGAAAATTTTATCTCGCAAAAAAATGAAAATGCAGGTCTCTTGATTAACTCTTTAGGTTCAGTTCTACTGGAAGCTTCTTTCTTTATCAATGTTGTTTCAAGTCTTCCAGATGTAACACTTGATTTTAAAGAGATTGAACAAAAGCAAATTGTCTTAACTAGTGGAAAATCAGAGATTACTCTTAAAGGAAAAGATAGTGAGCAATATCCACGTATTCAGGAAATTTCTGCAAGCAATCCTTTAGTTCTTGAAACAAAACTTCTTAAAAAGATTATCAATGAAACAGCTTTTGCAGCTAGTACCCAAGAAAGCCGTCCTATTTTGACAGGTGTCCACTTTGTTTTAAGCAACCACAAAGAATTAAAAACAGTTGCGACAGACTCTCACCGTCTCAGTCAGAAGAAATTGACTCTTGAAAAAAATAGCGATGATTTTGATGTTGTCATCCCAAGTCGTTCGCTACGCGAATTTTCAGCTGTTTTTACGGATGATATCGAAACAGTAGAGATTTTCTTCGCCAATAATCAAATTCTCTTTAGAAGTGAAAATATTAGCTTCTACACACGTCTTTTAGAAGGAAATTATCCAGATACAGATCGATTGATTCCAACAGATTTCAATACAACAGTGACTTTTGATGTTGCTAAACTACGCCAGTCTATGGAACGTGCTCGCCTCTTATCAAGTGCGACACAAAATGGTACTGTTAAATTAGAAATCAAAGAAGGAGTTGTAAGTGCCCATGTTCATTCTCCAGAAGTAGGGAAAGTAAACGAAGAAATTGATACTGAAAATGTAAGTGGTGCTGATTTGACAATTAGTTTCAACCCAACTTATTTGATTGAAGCACTAAAAGCTTTGAATAGCGAAAAAGTTACAATCAGCTTTATTTCAGCAGTTCGTCCATTTACTCTGGTTCCAGCTGATACAGATGAAGATTTCATGCAGCTCATCACGCCAGTTCGCACAAATTAATGGAAAGAGGTTGAGCCTAGCTCGCCTCTTTTATGATATAATCGAAAAAGAAAAAGGAGATTAACTATGTATCAAGTTGGAAATTTTGTTGAAATGAAAAAACCACACGCTTGTACAATCAAATCAACAGGTAAAAAAGCCAATCGTTGGGAAATTACCCGTGTTGGTGCAGATATCAAAATAAAATGTAGCAATTGTGATCATGTGGTCATGATGAGTCGCTATGATTTTGAAAGAAAAATGAACAAAATCATCGACTAGGAACCCCATAGTAAGAGGGTTAGCAAGTTTTCCCTTTTTGTGTTATAATATTGAAGATTGAAATGTGAACGGAGAATGAGAAACTATGGCTTTAACAGCAGGTATTGTAGGTTTACCAAACGTTGGTAAATCAACCCTATTTAATGCAATTACAAAAGCAGGAGCAGAGGCTGCAAACTATCCTTTTGCGACCATTGATCCAAACGTTGGAATGGTAGAGGTTCCAGATGAACGCCTCCAAAAATTGACGGAAATGATTACTCCTAAAAAGACAGTTCCAACAACCTTTGAGTTTACAGATATTGCAGGGATTGTAAAAGGAGCATCAAGAGGAGAAGGTCTTGGGAATAAATTCTTGGCCAACATCCGTGAAGTTGATGCGATTGTTCATGTGGTTCGTGCCTTTGATGATGAAAATGTCATGCGTGAGCAAGGTCGTGAAGATGCCTTTGTGGATCCGCTAGCAGATATTGATACCATTAACCTAGAGTTGATTCTTGCTGATTTAGAATCAGTCAATAAACGCTATGCGCGTGTAGAAAAAATGGCGCGTACGCAAAAAGATAAGGAATCAGTTGCAGAATTTAACGTTCTCCAAAAGATTAAACCTGTTCTTGAAGATGGAAAATCAGCTCGTACCATTGAATTTACAGATGAAGAGCAAAAAGTTGTCAAAGGACTCTTTCTCTTGACAACGAAACCAGTTCTTTATGTAGCTAACGTTGATGAGGATGTGGTTGGAGACCCAGAATCTATCGATTATGTGAAACAAATTCGAGAATTCGCAGCAACAGAAAATGCAGAGGTAGTAGTCATTTCTGCGCGTGCTGAAGAAGAAATTTCTGAGTTAGACGATGAAGATAAAAAAGAGTTTCTTGAAGCCATTGGTTTGACAGAATCAGGTGTGGATAAGTTGACTCGAGCTGCTTATCACCTACTAGGACTTGGAACTTACTTTACAGCTGGTGAAAAAGAAGTTCGTGCTTGGACCTTTAAACGTGGCATGAAAGCTCCTCAAGCGGCTGGTATCATCCACTCTGACTTCGAAAAAGGTTTTATTCGTGCAGTGACCATGTCTTATGATGATTTGGTAAAATACGGCTCTGAAAAGGCTGTAAAAGAAGCAGGACGTTTGCGTGAAGAAGGAAAAGAATATGTCGTGCAAGATGGCGATATTATGGAATTCCGCTTTAACGTTTAATCAATATTTAAAATAATGTCAATTAGGTTGGAAAAAAATTCCAACCCTTTTGACTTTTGAAAGGAAATTTAAATGACAAAATTACTTGTAGGATTGGGAAATCCAGGAGATAAATATTTTGAAACTAAACATAATGTTGGCTTTATGCTGATTGACCAACTAGCAAAAAAACAGAATGTTACCTTTACACACGATAAAATATTCCAAGCTGAATTAGCTTCATTTTTCCTTAACGGTGAAAAAATTTATCTAGTGAAACCAACAACTTTTATGAATGAAAGTGGGAAAGCAGTTCATGCTTTATTAACCTACTATGGTTTAGATATCGAAGATTTACTGATTATTTACGATGATCTTGACATGGAAGTAGGAAAAATTCGACTTCGCGCTAAAGGATCAGCTGGCGGTCATAATGGTATCAAGTCAATTATTCAACATATTGGTACACAGGTTTTCAATCGTGTAAAGATTGGTATCGGTAGACCTAAAAAAGGAATGTCAGTAGTTCATCATGTTTTGAGTAAATTTGATCAAGAAGACTGTATTGGTATTTTACAGTCAATTGACAAGGTTGATGATGCTGTAAATTACTATTTACAAGAGAAAAACTTTGAAAAGACAATGCAGAAATATAATGGGTAAGAAAATGTCATTAATCGATTTCTTTTTAGAGAATAAACAAATTCTATCTTGGCATGAGAACCTACCACAGAAACAAAGACAATTATTGCTAGGTCTTTCTGGCTCAGCAAAATCGTTAGCGATTGCTAGTAGTCTGAAGAGTCAGGATAAGGTTTTAGTGATGACTTCCACATATGGAGAAGCTGAGCGTCTGGTTAATGATTTAATCTCCATACTAGGCTCAAATCTTGTTTATCCATTTCTAGTAGATGATTCACCAATGGTCGAATTTTTGGTATCATCTCAGGAAAAGATTTTTTCTAGGGTTGAAGCTTTGCGTTTTCTAAGAGATAAGTCTCAAAGAGGGATTTTAGTTTGTAATGTCGCAGCTAGTCGGGTATTCTTACCAAATCCTCAAGTTTTTGATGATAGTATCTTAGAACTTCAAGTGGGCCAGGAATGCGAACAAAGAGAATTAAAAAATCACTTAATTTCTCTTGGTTATAAGAAAGTTACACAAGTTCAAAGTCAGGGAGAATTTAGCCTTCGTGGAGATATTCTAGATATCTTTGAAACCTCACAAGTATCTCCTTACCGAATAGAATTTTTTGGTGATGAGATTGATGGCATTAGAGAATTTGATGCCGAAACTCAGCTTTCTAAAGACAGTCAGTCTAAAGTACTGATATATCCAGCAAGTGATATTTTACTAACTTTTGAAGATTATCAGCGTGGCCAGAAATTTTTAGAACATGAGATTGATAAGGCACTTTCCCCGACTTTAAAGTCTTACTTAGAAGAAGTTTTTAGTTGCACGAAAGAGCAAGTTCTTCATGCAGATATTCGCAAGTTTTTGTCTGTATTTTATAAAAAACAATGGACATTGATAGACTATTTGAATCAAATTCCTATTATCTTTGATGATTTTCAAAAAATCTTGAATCAGTACGATGCTTTTGATAAGGAAACCGCTAGCTACTTTACAGATGATTTACACAATAGTAAAACAGTGTCAAGTTTACAATATTTTGCTGATGTAGAAAGTCAATTCAAAAAATATTTACCAGCTATTTTCTTTTCAAATTTCCAAAAAGGGCTTGGAAATCTAAAATTTGATTATCTGTATCAATTTAATCAGTATCCTATGCAGGAGTTCTTTAATCAGTTTTCTTTTCTGAAGGAAGAAATTGAACGTTATAAAAAATTGAAGTATACAATTGTTCTTCAATCAAGTACCAAAACAGAATTAAAGAAACTGTCAACGATTCTTGATGAATATGATATTAAAGTTGATAATAGTAATGAAAGTGAAATCTGTAAAGGAACTGTCAATCTTGTTGAAGGAAATCTTCGTCATGGGTTTCATTTTGTAGATGAAAATCTTGTATTTATCACTGAATATGAGATTTTTAAAAAGAAGATTAAACGGAAATATAGAAGACAAAATATAAGCAACGCTGAGCGATTAAAAGATTATAACGAGCTCCAAAAAGGAGATTATGTTGTTCATCAAATTCATGGTATTGGTCAATATTTAGGGATTGAAACGATTGAAATCAAAGGAATTCATCGAGACTACGTAAGTGTCCTATATCAAAATGGAGACCGTATTTCCATCCCTGTAGAGCAGATACAGACTCTTTCTAAGTATGTCTCTAGTGATGGTAAGGCTCCAAAGTTAAACAAACTTAACGATGGACGTTTTAAAAAAGCCAAGCAAAAAGTAAAGAGTCAAGTTGAAGATATTGCAGATGACTTGATTAAGTTATATGCCGAGAGAAGTCAACTTAAAGGATATGCATTTTCAAAAGATGATGAAGATCAGGTTGCTTTTGACGAAGCATTCCCATATGTAGAGACTGAGGACCAACTTCGAAGTATCGAAGAGATCAAGAAAGATATGCAGGCTTCTCAACCGATGGACCGACTTTTAGTTGGAGATGTTGGATTTGGTAAGACAGAAGTAGCTATGCGAGCTGCATTTAAGGCTGTCAATGATCATAAACAGGTTGTTGTTTTAGTACCAACTACCGTTCTTGCTCAGCAACATTACAGTAATTTTAAGGAAAGATTTGAACAATTTGCTGTCAATGTAGATGTTTTGAGTCGTTTTAGAAGTAAGAAAGAGCAGACTGAGACACTTGAAAAATTGAAAAAAGGTCAAGTAGATATTTTGATAGGGACCCATAGAGTTTTATCTAAAGATGTTGAGTTTGCAGATTTGGGGTTGATGATTATTGATGAAGAACAACGTTTTGGTGTTAAGCATAAGGAAGCTCTCAAGGAATTAAAAAAGAAGGTTGATGTCTTAACCTTGACAGCGACACCAATTCCTCGAACTCTTCATATGTCTATGCTAGGTATCCGAGATTTATCTGTCATCGAAACACCTCCAACTAATCGATATCCTGTTCAAACCTATGTTCTTGAACAGAATGATCGTGTCATTCGTGATGCTGTATTGAGAGAAATGGATCGTGGTGGTCAAGTTTACTATCTTTACAACAAAGTTGACACGATTGAAAAGAAGGTTTCAGAGTTACAAGAGTTGATTCCAGAAGCTTCAATTGGTTTTGTTCATGGACAAATGAGTGAAATTCGCTTAGAAAATACACTTCTTGATTTCATTGAAGGTGAATATGATATTTTAGTAACTACAACAATCATCGAGACAGGAGTAGATATTCCAAATGCTAATACCTTGTTTATAGAAAATTCAGATCATATGGGATTGTCAACCTTGTATCAATTAAGAGGTCGGGTTGGTCGTAGTAATCGAATTGCATATGCTTATCTCATGTATCGTCCAGATAAAACCTTGACAGAAGTTTCTGAGAAAAGATTAGAGGCCATCAAAGGTTTTACTGAACTAGGTTCTGGTTTCAAAATCGCTATGCGTGATTTATCCATTCGTGGAGCTGGGAATCTTTTAGGAAGTTCACAGTCTGGTTTTATTGATTCTATTGGGTTTGAGTTGTATTCTCAGTTACTAGAAGAAGCAATTGCTAAGAAAAATGGAACTGACAAGAAACGTGAAAAAGGAAATGCTGAGTTAATTCTACAAATTGACGCTTATCTTCCGGATGAGTACATTTCAGATGAACGGCATAAAATTGAAATTTACAAGAGAATTCGTCAGATTGATAAACGTGTCAACTATGAGGGATTACAAGATGAGTTGATCGATCGTTTTGGAGAATATCCAGATGTGGTTGCTTACCTTTTAGAAATTGGATTAGCTAAAGCATATCTTGATAAAGTATTTGTCAATCGTGTTGAAAGAAGAAATAATAAGCTTGTTATTCAATTTGAAAAAATTTCGCAACAACTATTCTTAACTCAAGATTATTTCCAGGCTCTTTCTCAGACAAGTTTGAAGGCCAATATTTCAGAAAATCAAGGTTTAATCGAAGTTATTTTTGATATTCGTAATAAAAAGGATTATGAGATTTTAGAAGGTCTTTTAATTTTTGGAGAATCATTAGCAAATATAAAAGAATCAAAAGAGTCACATTAGGAGTTATCTTTTTTCTTCTATAAAAGGTAGAAAAATGGTACAATAATAATTTGAGGTAATAAAAATGAGATTAGATAAATATTTAAAAGTATCAAGAATTATTAAGCGTCGTACAGTGGCTAAGGAAGTTGCAGATAAGGGACGTATAAAGGTAAATGGTATTCTTGCTAAGAGCTCTACAGATTTAAAAATCAATGACCAAGTTGAAATTCGTTTTGGAAATAAATTGTTGCTCGTAAAAGTGTTAGAAATGAAAGATAGCACTAAAAAAGAAGATGCTGCAGGTATGTATGAAATTATCAGCGAAACAAGGGTAGAAAACGATGTATAAAAAAATTGTACAAATGAATAATTCTTTTATTCAAAATGAACACCAACGTCGTAAATACTTGATGGAAGAACGACAAAGACGAAATCGTTTTATGGGCTGGATTTTGATTTTGATTATGTTGTTGTTCATCCTACCAACCTATAATTTGACTCAAAGTTATCAGCAACTACTAGAACGTCGCCAACAGTTAGCCGATTTGAAAAAACAGTATCAAGAATTGAGCGATGAAAAAGATAAAGAATCAAATCTTGCAACCAAATTAAAGGACGAAACATACGCAGCCAAGTATTTGCGTGCAAAATATTATTATTCAAAATCATGGGAAGAAGTTTATACTATTCCGGACTTACTTCCTAGGTAATGTAAAATGGAAAATTTATTAGATATTATTGAACAATTTTTAAGTCAATCAGATGAAAAATTAGAAGAGTTAGCTCAAAAAAATCATCTGTTACGGTTACAGGAAGAAGAGGAAAAAAAGAATGCGTAAATTTTTAGTGATATTGCTACTTCCTATTTTTTTAAAAAGTGTCCAAGTAGTAAGCACTGAGAATCCAGTTATCATTCCAAACCAAGAAGTTTATTCCTTAACCCACGCTTCGTATCATTTTTACTATCAAGATGTTATAGAATCTCCAAAATTTTATGGTGAAACATCTGTTTATTCTACAGAAGATTTGATTAAAGAATCAGGAAAAGTCAATGCAGATACAAAATTATCTGTTTTAGAATGGAGATTAAATAAACAAGGACATCCTGTCTTTAAATTGTCTAATAATCAGTTTGTGATGGCCGATAAACGACTTTTATACGATAGTTCAATTGTCAACAATTTTTCTAAACGAGTGTGGTTAGAACCTGAATTTATTGTCTATAATAGCCCTTATGATAAACAAGAATTAAAATCTACTTTGGTACCCTATCAAGATGTTGAAGTAGATATGTCTATTTTTGCTGGTGGGCATGAATTTTTACATATCAAACAAACTGGTTGGATTTCGACGGATTATATTTCCGATGATGATAATCGTATCCAGAAAGTACAAGAGTTGTTATCTGCGAATTATCAAAATGAACAGTTTTCTATTTATGTTAAACAATTAAGCACGGGTAAGGAAGCTGGAATTAATGAAGATCAAAAAATGTACGCTGCTAGTGTTATGAAATTGCCTTATCTTTATTATGTTCAAGAAAAAATCAATCAAGGTGATTACCAACTTGACACGAAATTAAAGTATGTTTCCGAAGTTAATGATTTCCCTGGTTCTTATAAACCCGAAGGAAGTGGAAGCCTCCCTAAAACAGCGGACAATAAAGACTACACTCTCAAAGATTTAATTACAAAGACAGCGAAAGAATCTGACAATGTAGCTCATAATATTCTTGCTTATTATATTACGAATAAATCAGATGAAGCCTTTAAAAAAGAAATGGCTACTATCGCAGGTGAAGAGTGGAACGTAACAGAGAAGTTAGCTTCAGCTAAAATGGCTGGTCAAGTTATGGAATCTATTTATAATCAGAATGGTTTTGTTTTAGAATCGCTATCACAAACAGCTTTTGATAATCAGCGGATTGCTAAGAATATTTCTGCTAAGGTAGCCCATAAAATTGGGGATGCAGATGAATTTAAACACGATGTAGGAATAGTCTATACAGATTCTCCTTTCATTATTTCAATCTTTACCAAAAATTCTGATTACGATACCATTTCTAAAATTGCTAAGGATGTCTATGAGGTCCTAAAATGAGAGACCAAGATTTTTTAAATCATTTTCTAGAAAAAGGTTATTTTAAAGATCATTCACGAGTTGTACTAGCCTTGTCTGGTGGATTGGATTCGATGTTTCTCTTTCACCTCCTATCAACTTACCAAGAAGAACTCGGGATTGAATTATTTTTAGCTCATGTAAACCATAAACAACGATTAGAATCGAATCATGAAGAATATGAATTAAGAAAACTAGCTGAACAAGTTGGGGTTCCAATTTACGTAGCTTATTTTACTGGAGATTTTTCAGAAGCAAATGCTCGTCAATTTCGCTATGATTTTTTTAGAGAAGTAATTGAGAAAACTTCCTCTACAGCCCTTGTAACAGCTCATCATGCAGATGATCAGGCTGAAACGATTTTTATGCGATTGATTCGAGGTGTTAGGTTGCAACACTTATCAGCTATAAAAGAGAGACAAACGTTTGATAAGGGAGAGTTAATTCGTCCTTTGCTGTCTTTTTATAAGAGGGATTTTCCTGAAGTTGAGCATTTTGAAGATAGGACGAATAAAGAAAATCATTATTTTCGCAATCGAGTTCGTAATATTTACTTACCACAACTGGAAAAAGAAAATATTCAGCTAAAGAGAGCGTTTTTAGAGTTTGGAAAAGAAGCATTTGACTATCAAATTGCTCTGACTGAATTATCTCAAACAGTCAATGTGGAAGATTTAACTCAGTTTTTATCTTTTAGTGAAGCAACGCAACGAGTTTTACTACAACAATACCTTAGTCGTTTTGCTGATTTAAATGTAACAAGAGAACAATTTCAAGAAATTCATCATATTTTAAAAACTAAGAGCCAATATCGCCATAGTATAAAAAATGGTTATGAACTTATAAAAGAATACCAGCACTTTCAAATTGGTAAAATCAGACCAAAGTCTGATGAAAAAAGTAGTGAGTGTGTGTTAAACTATCAAAATCAAGTTTATTATGAAGGTTTTCTATTTTCATTTGGAATCCCTCTAAAAGGTGAAAATGTTCAACAAATAAATGTTTCCCGTGAAACATCATTGATTTTGCGACATCGACAGCCAGGTGATTATTTGATAATAGATGTTCATCGTAAAAAACTAAGACGACTTTTTATTGATTTAAAAATTCCTAAAGAAAAACGAGAAAAAGCTATTATCATTGAGCAATTTGGAAAAATTTGTTCAGTTTTAGGAATTGAAATCAGTGATTTGAGTAAAAAAATGAAAAATGATATAATGAACACTGTACTTTATATAGAAAAAATAGATAGGTAAAATCATGTTAGAAAAAGATATCAAGAAAATTTTGATTTCACAAGATGAAATTACAGAAGCAGCTAAAAAATTGGGTGCTCAGTTGACAAAAGATTATGAGGGAAAAAATCCGATTTTAGTTGGAATTTTAAAAGGTTCTATTCCTTTTATGGCAGAATTGGTGAAATATATTGATACACATCTTGAAATGGACTTTATGATGGTCTCTAGCTATCATGGTGGGACTGTAAGTAGTGGTGTCATTAATATTAAACAAGACGTAACTCAAGATATTAAAGGTCGACATGTTGTCTTTGTAGAAGATATCATTGATACTGGTCAAACCTTGAAGAGTTTGAGAGATATGTTTACTGCAAGAGAAGCAGCTTCTGTTAAGATTGTCACCATGCTTGATAAACCAGAAGGTCGTACAGTAGAAATCGAAGCAGATTATACATGTTTTACAATTCCAAATGAATTTGTTGTAGGCTACGGTTTAGACTATAATGAAAACTATCGTAACCTTCCTTATGTAGGTGTATTGAAAGAGGAAGTTTACTCAAAATAGAAGGGTAAGTGTTTTAATGCAAAAACAAAATAATGGTTTCATAAAAAATCCATTTCTTTATTTGTTGATGATTTTCTTGCTAGTGACAGGATTCCAGTACTTTTTTGCTGGCAGATCTGCTGGTCATAGTCAACAAATTAAGTACTCAGAATTGGTTCAGGAAATCACTAACGACAATGTAAAAGAAATGACCTACCAACCAAGTGGTAGTGTTATTGAAGTGTATGGTGTCTACAAAACTGCTAAGACAGAGAAACAGGAAACGGGAATTCAATTTTTTACACCCTCTGCTACAAAAGTAGAGAAATTTACAAGTATTGTCCTCCCATCAGATACAACTGTAGCGGATTTGCAAAAGCTAGCAAGTGAACATCAAACACAAATTGAAGTGAAACACGAAAGCTCAAGTGGTATGTGGATTAACATCCTGGTTTCAGTAGTACCATTTGCTATCTTATTCTTCTTCCTCTTCTCTATGATGGGAAATATGGGCGGAAATAGTGGACGTAATCCAATGAGCTTTGGACGTAGTAAAGCTAAAGCTGCTAATAAAGAAGATATCAAAGTTCGCTTCTCAGATGTCGCAGGCGCAGAGGAAGAAAAACAAGAACTTGTTGAAGTTGTTGAATTCTTAAAAGATCCAAAACGATTTACAAAATTGGGTGCCCGGATTCCAGCTGGTGTTCTCTTAGAAGGACCTCCGGGAACTGGTAAAACATTACTTGCCAAAGCAGTCGCAGGAGAAGCTGGTGTACCATTCTTTAGTATTTCAGGTTCTGACTTTGTAGAAATGTTCGTCGGTGTCGGTGCGAGCCGTGTACGTTCTCTCTTTGAGGATGCAAAAAAAGCAGCACCAGCTATTATCTTCATTGATGAAATTGATGCCGTTGGTCGACAACGTGGTGTCGGTTTAGGTGGAGGTAATGATGAACGAGAACAAACCTTAAACCAACTCTTGATTGAAATGGATGGTTTTGAAGGAAATGAAGGAATTATTGTCATTGCGGCAACAAACCGTTCAGATGTTCTTGATCCGGCTCTACTTCGTCCAGGCCGTTTTGATAGAAAAGTATTAGTTGGTCGTCCAGATGTTAAGGGACGCGAAGCAATTTTGAAAGTCCATGCTATAAATAAACCTTTAGCTGAAGATGTAGATTTAAAATTGGTAGCACAACAAACTCCAGGTTTTGTTGGTGCCGATTTGGAAAATGTATTGAACGAAGCAGCTTTGGTTGCAGCTCGTCGCAATAAATCAGTGATTGATGCTTCTGATATTGATGAGGCAGAAGATCGTGTTATCGCTGGACCATCTAAGAAAGACAAGACTGTTTCACAAAAAGAACGTGAATTGGTTGCCTACCATGAGGCAGGACATACCATTGTCGGTCTAGTATTGTCAAATGCCCGTGTTGTTCATAAAGTTACCATAGTACCACGTGGACGTGCAGGCGGATATATGATTGCACTTCCTAAAGAAGACCAAATGCTTTTATCTAAAGAAGATATGAAAGAGCAATTAGCTGGCTTAATGGGTGGACGTGTAGCTGAAGAGATTATCTTTAACGTCCAAACAACTGGAGCATCTAATGACTTCGAACAAGCGACTCAGATGGCGCGTGCTATGGTTACTGAGTATGGTATGAGTGAAAAACTTGGTCCAGTACAATATGAAGGAAATCATGCTATGTTTGGTGCACAAAGCCCTCAAAAATCAATTTCAGAACAAACAGCTTATGAAATTGACGAAGAAGTTCGTTCATTATTGAATGAAGCACGCAACAAAGCTGCTGAAATTATCCAGTCAAATCGTGAAACTCACAAGCTGATTGCAGAAGCATTATTGAAATACGAAACATTGGATAGTACACAAATTAAATCTCTATACGAAACAGGAAAGATGCCTGAAACAGTAGAAGAGGAATCACATGCACTATCTTATGATGAAGTAAAATCAAAAATGAGTGAAGAAAATTAATTATCTTAAATACTATAAACAGAGGGGGCACAAGTTTTCTCTGTTTTTTTTTAAAAAAGTTGAGGGAACTCTAATTTAAATGAAAGATTTCTCTATATATAGAAAATAAAATACAAGTTCATCTATGTTAATGCTCTCTTAGAGGAAATGATTCAAATTTTCTGAAAATAAGAATGCAATAGATACTTGAGTAATATGAAGAAATGTTTTCCAAAAATGATATGTGTTTCATAAAAAACAATTATTGTAAGAAAAAAATTAACCAAAACTCTGGGCAGACGAACGATTTAAAGGCCGCAAATCCATGCTGAAAGAGTTACAGGAAGTAATTCAGTAGAATTGAAAAAAAGTTTAAAAAAGGTGTTGACAAAGTTAGAAAAGTCGGTATAATAGTAAGAGTTGAAAATAACAACTCCGGTCCGTTGGTCAAGGGGTTAAGACACCGCCTTTTCACGGCGGTAACACGGGTTCGAATCCCGTACGGACTATGGTATGTTACAGTTGAAACACTAGATGAAAAAAATTAAAAAAAGTTTCAAAAAAGTGTTGACAAGCGAAAGCGGCTGTGATATACTAATATAGTTGTCACTTGAGAGAAGTGAGTGATAAAGACCTTTGAAAACTGAACAAGACGAACCAATGTGCAGGGCACTACAACTGAAGTTGTAGTACTGAACAATGAAAAAAACAATAAATCTGTCAGTGACAGAAATGAGTGAGAACTCAAACTTTTAATGAGAGTTTGATCCTGGCTCAGGACGAACGCTGGCGGCGTGCCTAATACATGCAAGTAGAACGCTGAAGGAGGAGCTTGCTTCTCCGGATGAGTTGCGAACGGGTGAGTAACGCGTAGGTAACCTGCCTGGTAGCGGGGGATAACTATTGGAAACGATAGCTAATACCGCATAACAGTAGATATTGCATGATATCTGCTTAAAAGGTGCAATTGCATCACTACCAGATGGACCTGCGTTGTATTAGCTAGTTGGTGAGGTAACGGCTCACCAAGGCGACGATACATAGCCGACCTGAGAGGGTGATCGGCCACACTGGGACTGAGACACGGCCCAGACTCCTACGGGAGGCAGCAGTAGGGAATCTTCGGCAATGGACGGAAGTCTGACCGAGCAACGCCGCGTGAGTGAAGAAGGTTTTCGGATCGTAAAGCTCTGTTGTAAGAGAAGAACGAGTGTGAGAGTGGAAAGTTCACACTGTGACGGTATCTTACCAGAAAGGGACGGCTAACTACGTGCCAGCAGCCGCGGTAATACGTAGGTCCCGAGCGTTGTCCGGATTTATTGGGCGTAAAGCGAGCGCAGGCGGTTAGATAAGTCTGAAGTTAAAGGCTGTGGCTTAACCATAGTACGCTTTGGAAACTGTTTAACTTGAGTGCAAGAGGGGAGAGTGGAATTCCATGTGTAGCGGTGAAATGCGTAGATATATGGAGGAACACCGGTGGCGAAAGCGGCTCTCTGGCTTGTAACTGACGCTGAGGCTCGAAAGCGTGGGGAGCAAACAGGATTAGATACCCTGGTAGTCCACGCCGTAAACGATGAGTGCTAGGTGTTAGACCCTTTCCGGGGTTTAGTGCCGTAGCTAACGCATTAAGCACTCCGCCTGGGGAGTACGACCGCAAGGTTGAAACTCAAAGGAATTGACGGGGGCCCGCACAAGCGGTGGAGCATGTGGTTTAATTCGAAGCAACGCGAAGAACCTTACCAGGTCTTGACATCCCTCTGACCGCTCTAGAGATAGAGTTTTCCTTCGGGACAGAGGTGACAGGTGGTGCATGGTTGTCGTCAGCTCGTGTCGTGAGATGTTGGGTTAAGTCCCGCAACGAGCGCAACCCCTATTGTTAGTTGCCATCATTTAGTTGGGCACTCTAGCGAGACTGCCGGTAATAAACCGGAGGAAGGTGGGGATGACGTCAAATCATCATGCCCCTTATGACCTGGGCTACACACGTGCTACAATGGCTGGTACAACGAGTCGCAAGTCGGTGACGGCAAGCTAATCTCTTAAAGCCAGTCTCAGTTCGGATTGTAGGCTGCAACTCGCCTACATGAAGTCGGAATCGCTAGTAATCGCGGATCAGCACGCCGCGGTGAATACGTTCCCGGGCCTTGTACACACCGCCCGTCACACCACGAGAGTTTGTAACACCCGAAGTCGGTGAGGTAACCTTTTAGGAGCCAGCCGCCTAAGGTGGGATAGATGATTGGGGTGAAGTCGTAACAAGGTAGCCGTATCGGAAGGTGCGGCTGGATCACCTCCTTTCTAAGGATAAGGAAAGCACATTGGTCTTGTTTAGTCTTGAGAGGTCTTGTGGGGCCTTAGCTCAGCTGGGAGAGCGCCTGCTTTGCACGCAGGAGGTCAGCGGTTCGATCCCGCTAGGCTCCATTGGTGAGAGATCACCAAGTAATGCACATTGAAAATTGAATATCTATATCAAATAGTAACAAGAAAATAAACCGAAAACGCTGTAGTATTAATAAGAGTTTATGACTGAAAGGTCAGAAAATAAGGTTAAGTTAATAAGGGCGCACGGTGGATGCCTTGGCACTAGGAGCCGAAGAAGGACGTGACAAACGACGATATGCCTTGGGTAGCTGTAAGTAAGCGATGATCCAGGGATTTCCGAATGGGGGAACCCAACAGGTACTACCTGTTACCCATATCTGTTAAGGATATGAGGAGGAAGACGCAGTGAACTGAAACATCTAAGTAGCTGCAGGAAGAGAAAGCAAAAGCGATTGCCTTAGTAGCGGCGAGCGAAACGGCAGGAGGGCAAACCGAAGAGTTTACTCTTCGGGGTTGTAGGACTGCAATGTGGACTCAAAGACTATAGAAGAATGGTTTGGGAAAATCAGCCAAAGAGAGTGATAGCCTCGTATTTAAAATAGTCTTTGTACCTAGCAGTATCCTGAGTACGGCGGGACACGTGAAATCCCGTCGGAATCTGGGAGGACCATCTCCCAACCCTAAATACTCCCTAGTGACCGATAGTGAACCAGTACCGTGAGGGAAAGGTGAAAAGCACCCCGGGAGGGGAGTGAAATAGAACCTGAAACCGTGTGCCTACAACAAGTTCGAGCCCGTTAATGGGTGAGAGCGTGCCTTTTGTAGAATGAACCGGCGAGTTACGATATGATGCGAGGTTAAGTTGAAGAGACGGAGCCGTAGGGAAACCGAGTCTGAAAAGGGCGCTTTAGTATTATGTCGTAGACCCGAAACCATGTGACCTACCCATGAGCAGGTTGAAGGTGCGGTAAGACGCACTGGAGGACCGAACCAGGGCACGTTGAAAAGTGCTTGGATGACTTGTGGGTAGCGGAGAAATTCCAAACGAACTTGGAGATAGCTGGTTCTCTCCGAAATAGCTTTAGGGCTAGCGTCGACATTAGAGATTCTTGGAGGTAGAGCACTGTTTGGGTGAGGGGTCCATCCCGGATTACCAATCTCAGATAAACTCCGAATGCCAATGAATTATGGTCGGCAGTCAGACTGCGAGTGCTAAGATCCGTAGTCGAAAGGGAAACAGCCCAGACCACCAGCTAAGGTCCCAAAATAATTGTTAAGTGGAAAAGGATGTGGGGTTGCACAGACAACTAGGATGTTAGCTTAGAAGCAGCTATTCATTCAAAGAGTGCGTAATAGCTCACTAGTCGAGTGACCCTGCGCCGAAAATGTACCGGGGCTAAAACAATTTACCGAAGCTGTGGATACCTTTATAGGTATGGTAGGAGAGCGTTCTATGTGTGAAGAAGGTGTACCGTGAGGAGTGCTGGAACGCATAGAAGTGAGAATGCCGGTATGAGTAGCGAAAGACAGGTGAGAATCCTGTCCACCGTAAGACTAAGGTTTCCAGGGGAAGGCTCGTCCGCCCTGGGTTAGTCGGGACCTAAGGAGAGACCGAAAGGTGTATCCGATGGACAACAGGTTGAGATTCCTGTACTAGAGTATGTAGTGATGGAGGGACGCAGTAGGCTAACTAAAGCAGACGATTGGAAGTGTCTGTC